>NZ_LZJE01000288.1:0-1082 GCF_001666865.1 Mycobacterium sp. E136 | reverse complement strand
CGACGGCGTGGTGGTGGGTGATGGTGGCACCGGTGCGGATGATCGCGTCGGACGCCGCGGCTTTCGCCTTGCGCCACTGTTCGATCGGATTGCCCCGCTGCCCGGCCACGACCGTGAAGTACAACGACGCGCCGGTGGGATACACATGCGAAATGTGGCACAGCACCAGCGACGGTGTGCCGGTTTCGGTCAGCGCGTTTGTCAGCGCCTCGGTGACGGCCGCCTTGAGCGCCGGAACGTTGGACCAGTTCGTGGCCGTCTCCAACGTCTCGCACAGCGCTCCCGCCGACAGCAGCGAGTCGCGCAGATACGGCGCGCCGAACCGGCCGTGCTCCCATGCGCGAGCGGGTTCCTCGCCGAGCGAGGTGCCGCCCGCGGCCTCCAACACCGCCCGGGTTTCCGAGTGCCGACTGGCGACGTGCGCTTCGGTGCCCTCGAACACCGTGATCGCCAGGCACCCGCCGGTGATCTGCTGCTCGCCGATGCTCTCGGTGGTCGCGAGGTTCACCCCGGTCTCGGCCTCGTCTGACAGCCGGATCACGGTCGGGCCGGTGCCGGTCTGAACGACGGCGCGCAACGCGTCGGCGCCGGTGGCGAAGTCGGGGAACGACCACGCCTCGTAGCGGGTGGCCGTGGGGACCGGGTGCACCCGCACCCGGACGCGGGTGATGACGCCCAGTACGCCCTCCGACCCGATCAGCAGCTGCCGCAGATCTGGTCCCGCCGCCGACTCGGGGGCGCGGCCGAGGTCCAGCACGCCGACCGGCGTCACGACCCGCAGGCCGCGCACCATGTCGTTGAACCGGCCGTAGCCCGCGGAGTCCTGGCCCGACGACCGCGTCGCAGCGAAGCCGCCGATGGTGGCGAACTGGAAGCTCTGCGGGAAATGGCCGAGCGAGAAGCCGCGCGCGCCGAGCAGGCGTTCGGCGTCGGGCCCGCTGAGTCCCGCGCCGAGTTCGGCTTCGCCGGAGACCTCGTCGAGAAAGTGCAGTTCGTCGAGGCGACGCAGGTCCAGCGAGATCACCGCGCGGAATTCGCCGCGGAGCGGGTCGAGTCCGCCGACGACGCTGGTGCCGCCGCCG
>NZ_LZJE01000287.1:0-3237 GCF_001666865.1 Mycobacterium sp. E136 | reverse complement strand
ACGCGGCGATGCCCGCGGCGGACGAGATCAGGTAGACGTTGGCGATCTTGCGCGACCGCGGATCCCTGCGCAGCACCAGCAGGGCCCGGCTGCCGTAGCCGAGCAGATAGATCAGGATGCCGCACAGGATGAGCCAGTACATGTTCAGCCAGAAGTCCGTCGGCACCTGGAAGAAGTCCGGCTTGAAGATCCGTGCGCCGTTACCCAGGGAGAACGTGACGAGCAGCAGCGGAATACACAGCGTCGCCGGTATCTCCACGTACTGCTTGAACGACCTTTGGAGCAGGTGGTCGTCCTGCAGCCGGCCCAGGGCGTTGTAGACGACGGCCGACGCGGCGACGATGTAGCAGTCGTGGCCGATGAAGTCCTCGAGGTTCCATTTCCCGGTCAGCGCGTGCAACGCGACCCCGAGCGTTTCGGACGCCCACGGGGACATCAGCAGGACCGCCATGCCCTGCAGCGCGATGTTGAGGGTGGCCGCCACCTCCCACCGGGAGGACCACGTGACACGGCGAATCCACAAGCTCCACGCGATACAGCAAAGCGTTATCGCGATGAGTGTCGCCAAAGCCATGAGGATTGCCTTCGAGCCGCCGTGGTACTCAGCAAAGTGTACGGCTAAAGGGGCGGAGCGTCACTCCGCGGTCGCAGTTCGGAGAGTCTCGGAATCCGGGTGCGCGCCTTGGTCGTTTCCCGCACGGCGGTCTGCCCGGATCCGCCTGTGCGTTCGAGGTATTCGACGTAGCTCAGGACCTCTTGCCTGGTCATCAGACCGAACCTGATCTGCAGGTCGGGATAGTTCAGACCGAACCGGTCGGCGACCCGCCGCAGCTCCTCGGCGTCTGGGTAGTCGGGCTCTTTGATGCGGCGGTAATACGTGCTGCTGGAGGTGCCCAGCGCGTCGTAGATGTCCTTGGCTTCGATGTCCCCGTCGAGCAGGTAGTCGAGCAGCGCCTTGAGTTGTCTGCCGTTCTCGTCTGTCCGGGGCACCTACCCACTGTAAACCAACGTCCCGGCTTTGGGCAGTGCGGTCCGCAAACTGGACGAGTTTGCCTAAATTGACACTGGCGTCACAGTTTTGGGAGGTGTCTCCCATTTTTGGGACACCTGGGCTATCTTTGGTCCCATGGTTGCTCCCTACCTGGCTTCGCCGACAGAGGTTCTGCGCCCGCTCGGCGAGTTTGCTATGGCAACGGTCCGCATCACGGACTACGACGCTGCGGACGCCGGCGCCTCCGCCAGCATGGCGAAAGTGTCCACACCCGCGAGCGATGAGCTGACCGCAGAACTCGACGGTGCCACCGAATGGCTTGGCCTGCCCGCCGACGAGATCCTGGTGGCCGCCCTCAGCAGGACGATCGCCCGCACGCTCGGCGAAGGCCTCGTCCCGGTCGACATCGCCAGCGAGCGCGGCGCCCTGCTCGACGCTGTTCCGCTCGTGTGCGTGACGGCGCAGCGCGCCAGCGCCACCGAGGTGCTGGCCGCCGTGCATCACACGCTGGCCGCGGCCTCCGAACGCGACGAAGCCGCGTCGCCGGAGGTGTACTTCAACTACATCGGCGAGCTGCCCGCCGAGACCGTGCCGGTGCAGGAGACCCCGCCGGGTCTCGGCCACGCGCTCGAGGTGCGGGTCTACCGCGCCGGCGGCGACGTGCGGATCGACTGGTGGTACGACACCAGCCGGTTCGCGGCCTACACGATCGAGGAGCTGGCCGAACAGTTCCCGCTCTCGCTCGTCGAGATGACCTCGGACGCGCTGCCTCCGGCCTGACCTTCTGCAAGCGGTAAGATTCACCGCAACGGCTTGGATCCGGCCATCACCGGGGAGCCTTCGGAAGAACAGCCCGCCACCATCTGATCTCGGTCGGTGCGGGCTCAGTAGAACCGAACGGGTGGGCCCGTCAGCGCCCTAACTGAGCGGCGCACGTCTCCTTGGGTAGCCGTGCGCAAGCGGGGTGGTACCGCGGCGCTCGCGCACCAGCGTGGCCGTCGTCCCCGTGCCTTGGACGAACACCGCGGCCTCCGGCGAGGAGGCCGGTATGAGGCACAGGAGCTATGACCGCCTACCCGAAGCCGTCCGCCGGGGCGCCCAAGTTTCCCGCGCTGGAAGCCGAGGTCCTCGACTACTGGGACCGCGACGACACCTTCCGCGCCAGCATCGCCCGCCGCGCCGACGCCCCCGAGTACGTCTTCTACGACGGCCCGCCGTTCGCGAATGGCCTGCCGCACTACGGGCACCTGCTGACCGGATACGTCAAGGACATTGTTCCGCGGTATCGCACCATGCGGGGATACAAGGTGGAGCGCCGGTTCGGCTGGGACACCCACGGGCTGCCCGCCGAACTCGAAGTCCAGCGTCAGCTCGGTATCACCGACAAGGCGCAGATCGAGGAGATGGGCATCGAGAAGTTCAACGATGCGTGCCGCGCCTCGGTGCTCAAGTACACCAACGAGTGGCGGGCCTACGTGACCCGGCAGGCCCGCTGGGTGGACTTCGACAACGACTACAAGACCCTCGAGCCCGAGTTCATGGAATCGGTGATCTGGGCCTTCAAACAGTTGTGGGACAAGGGCCTTGCCTACGAGGGCAACCGCGTGCTGCCGTACTGCTGGAACGACGAGACCCCGTTGTCCAGCCACGAGCTGCGGATGGACGACGACGTCTACCAGAGCCGGCAGGATCCCGCGATCACCGTCGGCTTTCGGGTCGACGGCGGTCAGCTCGACGGCGCGTACCTGTTGATCTGGACCACGACCCCGTGGACCCTGCCGTCCAACCAGGCGGTCGCGGTGCACCCCGACGTCACGTACGTCCAGGTGCAGGCGGCCGACGGCAGGCGTTATGTGCTGGCCGAGGCCCGGGTTTCGGCGTACGCGCGCGAGCTGGGTGAGGAGCCGGAGGTGCTGGCCACCTACACCGGTCGCGACCTTCTCGAAACCCGCTACCTGCCGCCGTTTCCGTACTTCGCCGACGCACCCCGATCGTTCCGGGTGCTGCCCGCCGACTTCGTCAGCACCGAGGACGGCACCGGCATCGTGCACATGTCGCCGGCCTACGGCGAAGACGACATGCTCACCGCGCAGGCCGCGGGCATCGAGGCGGTGACGCCGGTCGATCCGCGCGGCCGCTTCGACGCCACCGTGCCCGACTACGCCGGACAGCACGTCTTCGACGCCAACCCGCAGATCATCCGCGACCTGAAGAACCAGTCCGGATCCGCGGCGGCCCACGGCGCG
>NZ_LZJE01000286.1:0-31315 GCF_001666865.1 Mycobacterium sp. E136 | reverse complement strand
GCAGATCTCGATGCCCTGATCAAGGCCGACGCCGCCGAGATTGCGCGCGTAGCCGAGGAGGCGCCCAGCGGTCGCGCGCCGATCCACCCGGCCCGGTACGTCGTCGAGGCCACCAAGGCGTTCGACGAATGCACCGAGGACGGCATCCTGGTGCGCGACGGCGGCGCCACGGTGATCTTCCAGTGGACGTACTCGCAGACCAAACCGCGGGACGTGATCTGGAACCAGAACTTCGGCCACCTCGGCACCGGGCTGCCGTACGCCGTCGGCGCCTCGGTCGCGGAGGGACGCAAACGCCCGGTCATGCTGCTCACCAGCGACAGCGCGTTCCTGTTCCACATCGCCGAACTCGAGACCGCGGCGCGTGAGAACCTGCCGCTGGTCTGCGTCGTCGGCGTCGACCACCAGTGGGGCCTTGAGGTCGGCGTCTACAAGCGCACGTTCGAGCAGCCGTCACCGCAACCGGGCGTGCACTGGAGCAAGGACGTCCGGTTCGACAAGGTCGCCGAGGGCTTCGGGTGCCACGGCGAGTACGTCGAGAAGGACGACGAGATCGGCCCGGCGATCAAGCGGGCGTTCGCGAGCGGTAAGACGGCCGTCGTCCACGTCTGCATCGACCCGAAGGCCAATTCCGAGGAGATGCCGAAGTACGACCGATTCCGCACCTGGTATGCAGAAGGCACCCAGTAGGCCGGCCATCTAGGGAAGAGTGAGGGCATGCGCGAATATCTGAAGTTCTACATCGATGGTCAGTGGGTCGATCCGATCCGGCCCAACACCCTCGAGGTTGACAACCCGACCACTGAACAGGTTTCCGGCAAGATCGCGATCGGTTCGTCGGCCGACGTGGACGTGGCGGTGCAGGCCGCCCGGCGGGCGTTCGCCACCTGGTCGCAGTCCAGCCGCGACGAGCGGCTCGACCTGCTGCAGGCGATCATGGGCGAATATCAGAAGCGCGCGGGCGACCTCGCCGACGCGGTGAACGAGGAGATGGGTGCGCCCGCCTCGCTCGCGGCCGGACCCCAGGTCAACCTCGGGCTGGGCCATCTCGCGACGGCGATCGAGGTGCTGAAGAACTTCGAGTTCGAGGAGCAGCACGGCGCCACGCTGGTGGTCAAGGAGCCGATCGGGGTGTGCGGGCTGATCACGCCGTGGAACTGGCCGATCAACCAGATCGCCTGCAAGGTGTTCCCCGCGTTGGCCACGGGTTGCACGATGGTGCTCAAACCGTCGGAGGTCGCACCGTACTCGGGTCAGATCTTCACCGAGATCCTCGATGCGGCAGGCGTTCCCGCCGGCGTCTACAACCTGGTGTTCGGGGACGGTCCGGGTGTCGGTGCGGCACTGTCCGCGCATCCCGACATCGACATGGTGTCGTTCACCGGGTCGACGCGCGCCGGTGTCGACGTCGCGAAGAACGCCGCGTTGACGGTCAAGCGGGTCACCCAGGAACTCGGCGGCAAGAGCCCGAACATCGTGCTCGACGACGATGACTTCGCCAAGAGCGTCACCGCGGGTGTCTCGGTGATGATGATGAACAGCGGCCAGAGCTGTAACGCGCCGTCGCGCATGCTGGTGCCGAACTCACGCATGGACGAGGCGATCGCGATCGCCCGTGAGGTGGCGGGTGCGGTCAAGGTCGGCGATCCCGACGACAAGACCGCGATCGGCCCGGTCGCGTCCAAGGCGCAGTTCGACAAGATCCAGGGTCTGATCCAGAAGGGCATCGACGAGGGCGCGACCGTCGCCATCGGCGGTACCGGACGGCCGGACGGGCTGGACAAGGGCTACTACGTCAGGCCGACGGTGTTCGCCAACGTCACCAACGACATGACGATAGCCCGCGAGGAGATCTTCGGCCCGGTGCTGTGCATCCTCGGCTACGACGACCTCGACCAGGCGCTCGAGATCGCCAACGACACGGAATACGGTCTGGCCGGCTATGTTTCGGGCGCCGACCTGGAGAAGGCGCGCGCGGTCGCGCGGAGGATCCGGGCCGGATCGGTCGCCATCAATCACGGCTTCGACATGGCCGCGCCGTTCGGTGGGTACAAGCGCAGCGGCAACGGTCGCGAATGGGGACACTTCGCGTTCGACGAGTTCCTGGAGATCAAGGCCGCTCTCGGCTACGCGCCGGAGGCCGCAGCCGGCTAGGGCTTGAGCAGCGGTCGCAGGTCGTCCAGGCGGTCGAACAGGTGCCAGACGTACGACGACGACCCGTTCTCTCGGTGCGCGTGCAGGTCGGCGAGTTCGGGGTCGTTGCAGTAGCCGTCGAACGCGTCCTTTGAGTCCCACTCGACGAGGATCAGCACCTTGCGGGGCTCGATGTCGCCGAGCACGGCCTCGCGGAACTGGCCCAGCGCGACGACGCGACCGCCGTGTTTGGCGACCTCGGCGGGGGATCGCCTCGAATAAGCGAGGTACTCCTCGCGGTCGGCGACGTCGAACAGGTTCAGCGCATATATGGTCACGTAGGTGACGGTACGCGGCGAGAAGTACGAATACGGCATCGATTTCGCGGGCATCGCGGCGGTCGACATCCACACCCACGTCGAGATCGACGGCCACGGCCACAAGGCGTACGTCGACGAGCTCGTCGAAGCGACCGAGAAGTACTTCAAGATGCCGCCCGGCGCGATGGCGGGTGTCGACGCGATCGCCGACCTGTACCGGCGGCACAACACGGCCGCGGTGGTGTTCACGATCGACGCGCGGACCGCGATGCGGCACACGCCGAACTCGATCGAGGATCTTGTCGCGGGCGCAGCGCGCAACAACGACGTGCTGATCCCGTTCGGCAGCGTCGACCCCTGGCACGAGCGCCGTGCGGTGCACCGGGTCCACGAACTCGTCCGCGACTACGGGGTCAAGGGCTTCAAGTTCCATCCGAGCATGCAGGCGTTCGAGCCCAACGATCGTCGCTTCTACCCGATCTACGAGGCGATCACCGAGGCCGGGCTGCCCGCGTTGTTCCACACCGGCCAGACCGGGATGGGGTCGGGACTACCGGGCGGGCACCGCATCAAGTTGCGCTATTCCGATCCGATGCTGCTCGACGACGTCGCCGCCGACTTCCCGGACCTGACGATCGTGATGGCCCATCCCGCGGTGCCGTGGGTCGACTCGCAGATCGCGATCGCCACTCATAAGGCCAACGTGTACATCGACCTGTCCGGCTGGAGCCCGAAGTACTTCCCGCCGCAGCTCGTTCGCGCGATGAGCAGGCAGCTGCGGACGAAGGTGTTGTTCGGCACGGACTTCCCGTACATCCAGATCGACCGGTGGCGCAGCGACTTCGACACCCTCGACGTCGATCCGGCGGTGCAGTCGTTGATCTACAAGGAGAACGCGCTGCGGGTCCTCGGCGTCACCCCTTGACCGCGAGCAGACGCAAAACTGTCCCTTTTCGCGGCATTTTGGGCAGCTTTACGTCTGCTCGCCGAAGATGGCGATGAGTTTTCGAGACGACGGCGGTCTGCACCGGTGACTGACCACTCACCGCGAAGGAGACCGCCGTGCCCGTCCGCAATTCCGCCCCTGTGGGCGCCCCGATCTGGATCGACCTGGCGTCCTCGGACGTCGAACGCTCACAAGCCTTCTACGCTGAGGTCTTCGGCTGGACGTTCGAGTCGGCGGGCCCCGAGTTCGGCGGCTACGTCACCGCGTCCAAGGACGGCAGGCTGATCGCCGGCCTGATGCCAAATGATCCGCAGTGGAACAGCCCCGACGGCTGGACCACCTACTTCCACACCACCGACGCCAAGGCCACGCTCGATGCCGCGATCGCCTTGGGCGCGACCACCTGCGGAGCGCCCGTCATGGAGATCCAGGACAAGGGTTGGATGGGAATGCTGTCCGACCCTAGCGGAGCGTTCGTCGGGCTGTGGCAGCCGGGCGGGCACCGCGGATTCGAGATCGTCAACGAACACGGCGCGCCGGTGTACTTCCAGTGGACCGGCCGCCACTACGCCGGCACCCAACGGTTCTATCGCGAGCTGTTCGGCTGGCAGGTCGACACGGTATCCGACACCGACGAATTCCGGTACAGCACAGCGAGCTTCGACGGCAAGGCGCTGCTGGGCCTGATGGACGGCAGCGCGTTCCTGCCCGCGGAACAGCCGTCGAACTGGAATTTCTTCCTCGGCGCCGACGACGTCGACAAGACCGTGCAGCTGGTACTCGACAACGGCGGCAGCGTTATCCGCGACGCCGAGGACACGCCCTACGGGCGGCTGGCCGCGGTGGCTGATTGCACCGGCGCGGCCTTCAACCTGAGCTCGCTGCAGTAAGCGAGTGTCAGGCGGTCATCAAGTAGTCGGTCCTGCCGACGAACACGATGCTCGCCGGGTTCGCCGTGGTGGCCGCTTCGACGACGGCGTCGGCAAACGTCATGTGGCTCATGTCGCCGGACACCACCGTGAGCTGGACGCCGGCCTGGCGGAACTCCGAACGCCTTGTCAGCAGGGCGGTTTCGCCGGCCCGCATGCTCGCCGCGACGGCGGTATAGCCCTTGGGCACCGCCTTGTCGGGGAAGAAGTGGGCCTGGTGGCTGGTGACGAACACGATCCGGCCGCCGACCGGCATCAACGGGAGCGCCGCCAGCGCGAGGCGCCGTTGGGCATCGCGGTTCAGGCGCATCGCGCACTCGGGATCCGCCCCGGTGTCGAGCACATCCGACGAGTTGAGGATCAAGGTGTCCAACCGGCCGAAGCGGGATGCGATGCCCTCGATCACCTCCGCGGATTCGACCTCGTCGGAGACGTCGCGTGTCACCACGACGTGGGTGTCCACGCTGCCGAGCTGGCGCGCGACCCGTGCGCCGAGCCCCCTCGAGCCGCCGGTGACCAGAACGATGCGTTCGGGATCGTGATCCATGTCGGGCTCCTTCCGTCGCTGAGCGCCCGCGTGGACTCACCGTACACCTCTTTCTAAGAAAAATAAGGCAGAAATAAGGTCACAATAAGGTTGCCGTGGAGGGTTCATGATGGTGACGTGGAGTCGACCCGCGTAGACAGGTGGTTGTGGTCGGTCCGGCTGGCCAAGACCAGGCCGGATGCCGCAGAGGCGTGTCGCGGTGGGCACGTCCGGGTCAACGGTCGACCCGCCAAGCCGGCGACCATGGTGTCGCCCGGCGACGAGGTCCGGGCTCGAATCGGGCAGACCACCCGCGTCGTCGAAGTGCTGCGGGTGATTCAGAAGCGGGTGGGCGCAGCGGACGCGTCGACGTGTTACCTCGACCGGACGCCGAAGCCGGCGGTCAGCGAGACGGTGCAGTTCGCGGCCCGCGACCGCGGTGCGGGGCGGCCGACCAAGCGGGACCGCCGGATGCTGGAACGGCTGCGCGCGGGCCTGCGATGACGATCAGCCGGTAGGGGGCGCGAGTTCGAAGTCGGCGAAATCGAAGCCCGGCACCACCACGCAGCTGACGAGGCTCGGCTCGTCGTCGCGGGGGCGGGCGCGCTGCCAGTGGCCCGGCGGCACGACGAACTGGGGCTGCTCACCGGCGAGGATGTCGGTGCCCAGTAGATGGGCTGCGGCACGGTCCTGCTCGGGTCCGACCTCGAGCAGCAGCGGGCTGCCCGCGTGAAACAACCACAGTTCCGCACTGCGCACGGTGTGCCACGCCGACTGCTGGCCCGGCATCAACAGAAAGAGGATCGCGGTGCCCGCACTGCGCGGGCCGGTGTAGGCCGGCGGCAGCGCGGACTGCGGCACCGTCAGGTCGCTGCGCCACGTCTCCCTGTACCAGCCGCCCTCCGGGTGGGGGGACAGGTCGAGGCGTTGTGCCCAGTCCGGAAGATCGGCCATTCCAGTACCTGCCTTTTCGGTGTCGGACACTCAAGACTAGAGACCGTTGCGGCGCGATCCAGCCGATAGGCTCGTGGCATGTCGCGCGTGCGCCCCGGATGGCTGGTCGCCCTGTGCGGGGCGATTGTCTCCGTGAGCGGATGGCTGCCGTGGTTGACCGCGAACGGCGGTCGGGTCAGTGCGATCGGTGGAATCTTCGGTGACCTGCCCGCGCCGAAGCCGGGCTTCGGGGTGGGCCAGCTGATCGTGCTGCTGGCGTCGTTCTTGATCGTCGCGGGGGCGATGTCGGCCCGCGGCTTCTCGGCTCGCCTCGCATCGACTGCCGCGCTGGCGATTTCGGTTCTGTTGGTGGTCCTGGCCGTGTGGTATTACCGGCTCTACGTGTACTCGCCCGTGTCCGCGGGTTACGGGCTCTACATCGGCGCTGCCATGGCCGTGGTCGCGGCCGTCCTGTCGGTCTGGGCGATGGTGACCTCGTGGGCGACGGTCGGGTAGACGGCGGAAGCGGTTTCGTCCAGCCGGTCGGTTTGACCGGCGACCGCTGGGTGACCCTGGAACCGCTGCGCCGAGAGCATGTCTCGGAGATCGCAGCGGTCGCCGCCGACGGTGAGCTCGGCCGGCTGTGGTTCACCGCAGCGCCCGCACCGGAAGACGTCGAGCGGTGGGTGGACGCCCGATTGGCGGTGCAGGCCCCCGACACCGGGTTGACGTTCGTGGTGCGGCGTCACGACGGAACACTGGTGGGGTCGTCGAGCTACATGGCCGTCGACACACCCAACCGGCGGCTCGAGATCGGCAACACGTGGTACGTGGCCTCGGCGAGGCGCAGCGGCGTCAACTCCGAGACCAAGCTGCTGATGCTCGGCCATGCGTTCGACGAACTCGGTTGTGTCGCAGTCGAGTTCCGTACTCACTTCTTCAACATGGCCAGCCGTGCGGCCATCGAGCGGCTCGGCGCCAAACTGGACGGGATACTGCGCAGCCACCAGGTGCTGCCCGACGGGTCGCGCCGCGACACGGTCGTGTACTCGATCCTTGACGTCGAATGGCCGGCCGTGCGAAACAACCTGCAGTACCGGTTGAACCGTCACGCGTGACGCGCGGAGACGCGCCGAGACAGCGGTCAGATCGCAGAACCGGACGGGAACGCGATCTGACCGCAGTCTCGACTAGGTGCGGTTACCCGGCTTCCACGGTCGTGGTCTCGATCGACTTCTGGCCGCCGCCGTGGGCGACGTCGATCTTGCGCGGCTTGGCGCGCTCGGCCATCGGGATGGTCACGGACAGCACGCCGTTTTCGTAGGTGGCCGAGATCTTCGACGCGTCGATGCCTTCGCCAAGGCTCAGCTGCCTGCGGTAGGTGCCGAAGAATCGCTCGTTGGCCAGCCACTGCACCCCGTCATCCGAGCGTGCCGTGCGGTGTGCGGAGATGGTCAGAGTGCCGTTGTCGACGCTGACATCGACCGAACCGGGGTCGACGCCCGGGAGATCGGCGGTCAGTAGGTAGTGGTCATCGACCTTGCAGAGGTCCATCGGCATGAACCGGGGTGAACGGTTTGATCCGGTCTGATTCGTCAGCAGACCCCGGGTCAGAGCATCTAGTTCGGTGAACGGATCAAAGCGAAGCACAGCAATTCACCTCCTACGTATCTCAGAGCCCGCCACCCTGGCGGGCAGCCAAATCACTGTGCGCAGCAGCGAGTTTAGCACTCTCACTATGAGAGTGCTAGCACAAATTCTTCACGAATTCGGAACCATCGAGACCTGTGCGCCGGCCAGCCCCCGGCCACATTGATCGCACGCGAAGACGGCGGTGAAGGGGTCGCCGCACGTGGTGTGTGTCAGCAGGACGGCGGGCCCCTCGGGGTCCGGGAACCACCGCTGGGCCCACTGCAGCGCAGAGATCAGCACCGGGAACAGCGCGCGACCCTTCTCGGTCAGGTCGTACCGGTTGCCGGTGTCGATGAGCACGCCGTTGGCGGTGAAGATCGCCAACCGGTCGGCGATAGACCCAGGCGGCGCGCCGAGCTGGACCTGAAAGTCGGTGAACCGTCGTACGCCGACGAACGCCGCGACCAGCAGCGCGAAGCCCCAGCGGTTGCCCATGACGCTCATCGTCTGCGGGAAGAGGCCGGCCGCGGCGTGCTGGTCGGACTCCGAGCGTCGACGCGTCGGCGCCGCGGCGGGAACAGATCGCTCCCACGATCCGCTCGGACCCCACTGCGGGACAACATCTTTGTCGTCGGCCCGCTCGCCGCAGGAACGGCAGACCACCACCGGGGCGAAGTCGGCGCCGCACGCGGCGTGGCGCATGGCGGGTAACGGCTCGGCGTGATCGGGGACCCAGTGGCGTTCCCACTCCCAGATCGAGAGCAGCACCGGCCACAGCGACCGACCACGGGGCGTTCCGGTGTACTCGAAACGTTGTGGCCGGTCCTGGTATTGACGCCGCTCGAGCAGTCCCGCGGTAGTCAGCGTTCGCAGCCGCGCGGTCAGCACCGAGTTCGAGATCGGCAGCCGGGCCTTGAAATCCCCGAACCGTGTCGCGCCCAGCAGCGACTGCTGCATGACGAGCAGCGTCCACTCGTCTCCGAGCAGCCCGAGCATGCGGGCAACGGCGTTCGGGTCGGGTGCGGGCACCTAGAGGCCGACGGCCTCGGCTGCCGAATCGGTCTCCCGCCACCGCCGCAACTCCGACCCGGCGGCCCACGTGGAGTGCGTACCGCTCGAGACCCGTTCCGGCAGAGGAAGTTTACAGACGGGACCGTCGGCGACCCTGGCGGCGTCGAACACCAGGCAGTAGGAGGCGTCGGCGTTCATGTCCGTCGTGAGCGTGACGAGGTATCCGTCGTCCTCGGCGATCGCCCCCGGTCGCGACGCCATCGCGGTCTCGCTGCCGTACACCCCGTCGGGGAAGCTGAACCGTTGTTCGGCGCCGGTGTCCAGGTCGTGCTTGACCAATCCGTCGAACAGGAACCAACCCGGCTTGCCGGTGGCCGCGTATGTGTAGCGGTAGGGGAGACCGGCGAAACCGCCGTTGATCATGCCGAATTCGGTGATCGTGTCGGTCAGCTGTTCCTCGGTGGTCTGTCCGGTGACGAGGTTGAACCGCCAGCGGTGCAGCCGTGTCTGCAGCCGGTCGAGCGCCAGGAATCGGAAGGCCCGCTGCCACTTGTCGCCGGCCCTGGTGTCGACGGGCGACGGGTCACCTTGGAAGAAGCCGTCGAGGACGATTTCGTCCCCGTCCTCGTACGCGTTGGTGAAGTGCAGCACGAACGTCGGATCCGCCTCGAACCACCGGATGTCGGAAGGGCCACCGCGGCGGGGGATCACGGCGAACCGCGACGGCATGTCCGGGTGGAAACCCGGGAAGTGGATGTCGGCTTCGAGCAACTTCGGATCCCAGAACATGGGGAAGTCGTTGAGGATCGCGTAGTTCTCGGTGAACGCCATGTCGTGCGGTAGCCGCGGACCGGGCAGCGGTACATCGGTGAGGTGGACGAGGTTGTTGTCCTCGTCAACGACGCCGTAGCGCATATACGGGTCCTGCTTGCTGTAGGAGAAGAACAGCAGCTCGCCGGTGCGATCGTCGACCTTGGGGTGCGCCGAAACGCCCCAATCCACGGGGAACTTGCCCCGCCAGTCCTCCTTGCCAAGGGTGTCGCCGGTGAACGGGTCGACGCGGTATAGGTCGCCGCACTGGTAGTGGCTGGTGAGCGCGACGCCGCGGTGCACGAGGACGTCGGTACTCGACGCGTCCTTCATCAAAGTGCGTGCGCCCCAGCCGTAATCACGCTTGGCCAGTTGGATCGGCTCTGCCAGCCCGGGCCACAGCGGCCCGCCGGCGTCGTTTTCCTCGATGAAACCGTCGGTACGGACGAACCGGTTGCGGTAGAACGCTTTTCCGTCGCGGAAGCCGACCACGTGCACCATGCCGTCCCCGTCGAACGGGTGGTAGAACTTCAGCGCCGGATGGAGCGGGTTCTCCGTGTTGCGCAGGTAGACGCCGTCGAGGTCGGCCGGGATCTCGCCCTCGACAGGCTGGAGGTCGTCGGCGTCCCACTCGGTGTTCTGCGGGCGCCACGGCCCGGTGCGGTACGGATGGTCGTCGTCGTCCGGAAGTGTCGTCAGGTATTTGCCGACGATCTCCACATTCGCGCTGCCCATGTCATGCCTTCCCGACGATGAAACTGATGGTGGTGGCGGTGCTGCCGCCGAAGTTCAAGGTGCCGAACGTGTTTGCGCCCTCGACCTGATAGTCCTCCGCGGTTCCGCTGACCTGTTTGGCCGCGTCCAGCAGCATGCGCACCCCGGAGGCGCCGACCGGGTGTCCGCCGCCGATCAGGCCGCCGCTCGGATTGATCGGTAGACGCCCACCGATCTCGATTTCGCCGTTCTCGATGGCCTTCCATGACTCGCCGGGCCCGGTGAGTCCGAGGTGGTCGATCGCGAGGTACTCGCTGGGGGTGAAGCAGTCGTGAACCTCGAACCCGTCGACGTCTTCGAGCGTGATGCGGGCGCGGTCGAAGGCATCGAGAACCGCACCTCGAACGTGTGGCAGCACGTATGGGTCGTCGGCTGCGCGATCGAGTTTCTGCTGCAGTCCCAACCCGACCGTGCGGTGACCCCACCCGGCAATGCGGCCCAGCGGCCGCAGGTCCGGGTGGTCGCGGAGAAACCCGTCGGTGGCCAGCACGACGCCCGCTGCGCCGTCGGTGAGTTGGCTGCAGTCGAAGCGGCGCAACCGGCCCTCCACGACCGGGTTGGTGGCGTCGTCGTCGGTCAGGGGATCGGGGACAGACCATGCGCGGGTCTGCGCATTCGGGTTCGCGCGGGCGTTGGCGAAGTTCCGCGATGCGATGGCGCGCAGGTGCGCCTCGTCGATGCCGTAGCGCCGGTCGTATTCGGCGGCCACCCGGTCGAACATGTAAGGCCACATGAACTTGGCCTCCGCGCCCTCGTGCCCGGTCCAGGCGGCGGCTCCGAGGTGCCGCGAGCCCGTGTCACCGGGGACCGTCTTCTCCAACTCGACTCCGAGCACCAGGGCTGACTGGTACGCCCCGGACCGAAGATCGGCGATGGCCGATAGGACGGCCACGCTGCCGGACGCGCAGGCTGCTTCGTGTCGTGCGGCCGGTGTGCCCCACAACCCCTCGTGCACCGAGGCGGGCATCGCCCCGAGATGGCCCTGGGATGCGAAAAGTTCGCCGAACGCGTTCCCGACGTGCACCACCCCGACGTCGCGAGCGTCAACCTTGGCCGCCGAGAGCGTCGACTCGACAACGTCCCTGGTCAGGTCCGCGTAGTCCAGGCCCTCGCGGCTGAAGTTCCTGGCGAAGTCGCTCTGGTAACCGCCGAGGATCCAGACATCGGATGCGTCCATGCCGATGACCGTACTACAACTAAGAGAGTGACCCTGCCTAGGTGGTGAAAGAGGGCGGCCCCGTCGGCTGCCTGTCTGAACCGACGAGACCTCAGCGCGAGTAACGGTCGACCGTCACCCGTGCTTCCACTCGACATGCCCAATAGGGCGAACGGCAAACAATCGTGTAGTCGGCGGCCCTAAAGGGAAGACTCTCGGCATGACACAGCCGCGTACCCAAGAGCTGGCCGAGCGGATGGCCGAACTGGCGCGTGTGTCCGCCTCGCCGCGCACCGTCGAGGACGTGCTGAACGACGTCACCGAGACGGCGTGTGAGCTGATACCGGGCGCGGAAGCAGTCGGAGTGCTACTGATCGGCAGGGGCGGCAGATTCGAATCGCTTGCCGGGACCTCGGAGCTGCCGCACACGCTCGACGAAATCCAGATGCAATTCAGCGAGGGACCGTGCGTGGAGGCGGCCCTCAACGAGCTGATCCTGCGCACCGACGACTTCCGTAATGAGGATCGCTGGCCGTTGTATGCGGCCGCGGCGGTGGATCACGGCGTGCTCAGCGGGCTCTCGATCAAGCTCTACACTGCCGACCGCACCGCAGGCGCCCTCAACATGTTCAGCTCGAATGCGCGCGCCTTCGACGCCGAAGACGAAGTGATCGGCACGGTCCTGGCCGCACACGCCGCCGCGGCGATACTGGCCAGCCGGCAGGGCGAGCAATTGCAGTCGGCGATGGCCACCAGGGACCGTATCGGCCAGGCCAAGGGCATCATCATGGAGCGTTATGGCGTGGACGAGGTGCGCGCGTTCGAGATGCTCAAACAACTCTCGCAGGACAGCAACGTCAAACTCGCCGACGTCGCGCAGCGCGTCATCGATACGCGCAGCGGCCTCTGAACGGCGGGGGCAACGCGATTTGGTGGCTCCGGTGGCGTGACGGCGCCATCAGTCAGTTGCCGAGCTGTACCTGAACGCCGTGGGCTTGAAGCTGTTGAAAGGTGAAGCTGAACTCGCCCCGGCGTCCCACAGAGACGACATAGCGGTCTTCGCCTTCGGTGACTGGGAAACTGAACGAGAAGGTGCACTGCGCGCTGTCGCCGTGCCCGTCTCCGAGCGTGGTGGTGGCCAGTATCTCGTTCTTGCCGTTCTCGACGGTTACTTGTGTTTGCTTGCTTATGTCGGAATAGCCGCTGGTGCCTTCACATGCCGTCCCGTCGGAGGCGATTGCACCCACACCGGCGCTGTCCATCAGGACGAATTTCCCTGCGGCAGTTGTCCTGTCGAGGATATGGAAGCCCTTCGCAAATTGCGGGCAGAAAGCCTCGACGGCGAATTTGTCGGCCAGCAGACCCTGCTCAGGACCGCCCTCTTCCAGTTGGCGGCAGACTTGTCTTCCGTGGGCGATGGCTCCGGCGTCGGAATTGAATTCGTTGGCAAGCCCAGCGTCCTTTAGCGCTGAGAGATATCCGGTTTCCGGGGGTGGCGGTGTTGGAGTGTTTCCACGTAGTAACGCCCAGACGAATGCCGCCGTCAGAATGATGATCGCTGTCATCGCGCCGGTCGTCGGCCAGCTCAATCGGATGCTCGATCTCGCCACCGAAACCTCGACATAGTCCGGCAGCATCTGACCTCCAACGGGATCTGCCGCGAGGTGTCTCCCGTTGCGCACGCGATTGGTCGGGCGGCCGGCGACGTAGTAACGCCCTTCGTAGCGTGCCGTGGGGTCGGGTCGCCAGCCCGATATCGTCGTGGGGGCGTACACGGCTCCGCACCGGTCGCAGGTGACGTCGGAGGCGAGTTTCGAGCCGCAATAAGGGCACGTTCGCTTCGCCGGACTCCGACCGTCGGCCGACCGCCTCAACAACGCCACCAACTCATCATCGACATTTCGGGCTTCATGTTCGTCGAATTGCCGAGGTTCTGTGTTGAATGACGATGCTCAGCAGAACGGGGACAGGGAGTAAGCGGGTTACCGCTGTCATTGTCGAGAGCAGCGCCGTCGTTGGCACACCTCGAATTACGGCGCCTGCGCAGCGTCGGCCAGATGGGCGGTGAACCGCCGGCCTGAATGACGCCGAGTTCCTCGAACCCGTGCGCGGCGTAGAGCCGCTTGTTGCGAGGGTTGGTTGCTAGAGGTACGCGGGCAGTTGTCGCGGTCGCAGCGTAGAGCGGCGTGCCGCAATAATGGCGGACTGGGAACTACGCCCGGCCCAACGACACATCGTGGTCGTCGGCATCGACCGCCTCGCATCAGCCGGGCGACGCTGTACCGATACCTGGCCGAGGAGGCGGCGCGATGATCCTCGCGCATCTCGGCGAGCAGTTGTCCACGGCGTTGCCCCCTCGGGTCGGTCGCGGCCCGCGCGAGGACGACATGCTGCGCGCTGGCAAGGAAGGGGCCGCCGCGGCGATGGCCGTGCTCGCTTGGGCGCACCTCGGCTGCCGGACAGCCACCTTGCGGGCTAACAGCAGTTGGGGTCCAGAACAGCGCACAGCGCCGCGAGAGAGTCACGGTGGGCACGGTGGAAGACGTTCATACCGCGCCGCTGCGACTCCACCAACCCCGCGTTGCGCAGCTGCGTCAAGTGGTGGCTGACGGTCGATTCGGTCAGACTCAGCGCGACCGCCAGATCACCGCTGTTCTCTTCACCTACCGACGAGCTGAATAACAACGACATGATCTTCACGCGGGCCGGGTCAGCCAACGCCTTGAGGCGCAGCGCCACCTTGAGCGCGTCGTCATCGCTGATCGGTCCGGCGGCTACGGGTGCGCAGCACACAGGCCCGGAGATATCGATCATCGGCAGCGTCTTTGGCATGAACCCATCCTGCCAGAGATATTGACATATATCAAAAAGGTGGCATGCTGGGCGCAGCGCGCTAATTCGATATATGTCTCACACGTCCAAGGAGGATCACCATGTCCCGCGTTCAACTCGCCCTCAACGTCGATAACCTCGACGAGGCGATCACGTTCTACTCCAAGCTGTTCAACGCCGAACCGGCCAAGGTCAAGGAAGGCTACGCCAACTTCGCCATTGCCGAACCTCCGTTGAAGCTGGTGCTGCTGCAGAATCCCGGCGAGGGCGGCACCATCAACCACCTCGGCGTCGAGGTGGAGTCCAGCGACAAGGTGCACACCGAGATCGCACGGCTCAGCGGCGAGGGCCTCTTCACCGACGAGGAGATCGGCACCACCTGTTGCTTCGCTAAGCAGGACAAGGTTTGGGTGACCGGACCAGCCGGCGAGAAGTGGGAGGTATACACCGTTCTCGCCGACTCGGAAACCTTCGGTAACAGCCCCCAGCACCGCGACCCCGACGCCGACGGTGCGGTGTGCTGCGGCGGCTCCGCCGAGCGCGACACCGAAGATGAACCCGCAGCGTCCTGCTGCTAAACGATTCGCGACCTGCCGCGCGGCCACGGCTACATCAGGCTGCGCGGCAGGCGCATCATCGAGACATGGACCTCGCGGACCGCGATGACATATCCGCCGACTTGGAGCGGGTGCGTGTCGAGTTTCACCGCCTACTCGAGGCTACGGAGCCCGACGATTGGGCCAAGCCGACGCGCGGAACGCGATGGAACAACGAGCAACTGCTGTTCCATATGGTCTTCGGCTACATGGTCGTACAGCGGCTATTGGTTCTCGTCAAGATTTTCAGCCGCCTGCCCGGTCGAGCGAGCCGCGTCTATGCCAACCTGCTCGACGCCGGAACCAGGCCGTTCCACATCGTCAATTACTACGGCTCGTGCGCAGCCGCCGTCGTCTACAACCGGCGCAGGATGGGCGCGAAGCTCGACCGTGTAATCGCCTCGCTGCAACGCAAGCTCGCCCGAGAGAAGGACACCGACTTCGCTCGCGGTATGCATTACCCAACCCGCTGGGATCCGTTTTTTGGGGACTACATGACGTTGGAAGACATTTACCGGTATCCCGGACGACACTTCGACTTCCACGCTCGCCAGCTCACACTCACCGCGACAGCGTGAAGCGCATCGCCGGGCTATTGAGTCGTTGCGCAGGACATCGTGGATGTATTACTCGGTCGTACCCGACGCGCTCGCCAGTCTGTCGGCCCCACTCGATGCCACAGCCAAGACAGCAGAAAGGCTTCCGGCGTGACTGCACCCGCCACCCCTGACCACACACCCGTCGTCGGCAAGCTGTCCACGCTTGACCGCTTTCTGCCGGTGTGGATCGGCGCCGCTATGGTCGCCGGACTGCTGCTGGGCCGCGCTGTCCCCGGTCTCGACCGAGCGCTGGGCGCGGTCCAGCTCGACGGCATCAGCCTGCCCATCGCCATCGGGCTGCTGGTGATGATGTATCCGGTGCTGGCCAAGGTCCGCTACGACCGGCTCGCCACGGTGACCGGCGACCGCAGACTGATGGTGGCGTCGCTGGTACTGAACTGGGTGATCGGCCCGGCCATGATGTTCGTGCTGGCGTGGTTGCTGCTGCCCGACCTACCCGAGTACCGCACCGGCCTGATCATCGTCGGCCTGGCGCGCTGCATCGCCATGGTCATCATCTGGAATGACCTCGCGTGCGGTGAGCGGGAAGCCGCCGCCGTATTGGTCGCGCTCAACTCGGTGTTCCAGGTGCTCATGTTCGCCGCGTTGGGCTGGTTCTACCTGTCGGTGCTACCCGGCTGGCTCGGCCTGGATCGAACATCGATCAGCATCTCGCCGTGGCAGATCCCCAAATCGGTGCTGATCTTTCTCGGCGTGCCCTTGGTATTCGGTTACCTGTCGCGCCGGATAGGCGAGCGCACCAAGGGCCGCGACTGGTACGAGAGCCGGTTCCTGCCGAGGATTGGGCCGTGGGCGCTGTATGGCCTGCTGTTCACGATCGTCGTCCTGTTCGCCCTCCAGGGTGCTCAGATCACCTCCCGTCCGCTGGACGTCGCCCGCATCGCCCTGCCGCTGCTGGCCTACTTTGCCGTCATGTGGAGCGGCGGGTACCTGCTTGGCGCGGTGATCGGACTGGGGTATCAGCGCACCACCACGCTGGCGTTCACCGCTGCCGGGAACAACTTCGAGCTGGCCATCGCCGTCGCCATAGCCACCTTCGGTGCGCTCTCGGGTCAGGCGCTCGCCGGGGTCGTCGGCCCGCTCATCGAGGTGCCCGTACTGGTCGGGCTGGTCTACGTCTCGCTCGCGCTACGTCACCGCTTCCCGTCGGAGAGGACCACGCCGTGACCGCGAAGTCCAGCGTTCTGTTCGTGTGCGTGAAGAACGCCGGCAAGTCGCAGATGGCGGCGGGCCTCATGCGCCAGCTCGCAGGCGACGCCGTGGAGGTCCACTCTGCGGGCACCCGACCGGGCAAGGCACTCAACGCCCTGTCCGCCGAATCGCTGGCGGAGGTCGGCGTCGATGTTTCGGCTGAGCACCCCAAGCCCATCGACCCCGAGCTGTTGAGCCGCGTGGATCGGGTCATCGTTTTGGGGCGCGAGGCCAACGTCGATGCACCCGAGGGCGTCGAGGTGGAAATCTGGATCACCGACGAACCTTTCGAGCGCGGCATCGACGGCATCGAGCGAATGCGGTTGGTGCGTGACGACATCGCAGGCCGCATTGAGCAACTACATCGAGAATTAACACCGCCCTGAACTGACTCAATTCCCAGTCGATGTCGGTAAACATGTTCCCCGTCGATGTCGGGAACTGTTGCTCTGCAACGGCGTTCGTTACGCTGCGGTAGCGTCAGCCTTGACCGTTTGCTGCACGGTGATCTGTCAAGCTGGTCACCATGCAGAGCGCGACGACCCTCGCCGACCCGACGGCGCTGACCCCCGCGCAGTGGTCCGGTCGATTTGCCGCCTACCTGGCGCGCGGGCGCGGCAACGATGACCCCAAAGTCGTCGCCTGCCGGGCGGCGCTCACCTATTGGCGCACCCGCCGCGCCAT
Source organism: Mycobacterium sp. E136 (assembly GCF_001666865.1). Classification (NCBI taxonomy): domain Bacteria; kingdom Bacillati; phylum Actinomycetota; class Actinomycetes; order Mycobacteriales; family Mycobacteriaceae; genus Mycobacterium; species Mycobacterium sp. E136. Next base: position 14,222 of record NZ_LZJE01000286.1, on the reverse strand, counting down.
CGACGTCGAGGCGGACCGGATTGCGCCCGGCTGCGTGAGGCGGTGGCTCCGTGAGCGCACGCCGCCACTACCGCACTCTGGCGCAGCGTTTGAAACACGTTGGACCTGAACAGGTCACGCCGCCCATTGAGGATGGCACTGGTGTCGAACAACTGATCGGTGACACGACGCTCCGCAACTCGGCGGATTCGGCCAGGCGCGGTATCTGGCTTACCTTCGCGTCCAAGGTAGATCACGGCGGTGTTGCTATCGAGCACGCGGCGGCGATGGCGTTGCACCGCGCCTCCAGCGTCCGGTTGGCGCTGCGTGGCCGGTCGTCGGTCACCACGTCGCACAGTCCCTCGGTGTGCAGCACCAGGTGGACGAACTCATGCAGCAGGGAGAACAGGCGCGGGCGGGGGTAGTCGCCGCCGTTGAGCACGATCACCGGCAGCGCGTCGAAGTACAGGGACATGCCGCGCGTCTTGTCCACGGCCACCTTGCCGCCGCGCGTCGCGGAGTACCAGCACGCCGGACGCCTCGATGGCGGACACCCACGCGTTCAGGTGCTCGTAGGGACTGGGGAGTTCGGTGGGGCTGCTGGACCGGACCCTGTCGGATCAGGAGCCTCAACCCGGTTGAATCCAGCCGTTCTCTCTGGCTGTGTTGAACGTCTGGGAGAAGAACTCGGGACACAAGTGCTGCGTGGCAACCAGGATCACCAGCAAGGAATGAGTCGGACCCATACGGTTCACCGCCAACACAGCCTGATACCGCTGCTCAGCCACGTTCAACTCCCCATCCAGGGTGTGTCAAGGATCAGCCGAAGTAACTGTCAACCATCAGCCGAAACACTGTCAGCCAACACCCGAAGACCAAATGTCAGCCATCAACCGCAGTAATACAACAATGCCATGGTGCCCCCGGCAGTGTCTGATTTCAGACATAGTGGGCGGCTGTCTCGCGACATAGTTGGCACCTCTGCAAGCGTGGGAGGCCGGCCATGTCGAAAGCGCAGCTCATCATCACCGCGGTGGTGCTGTAGGGACGCAGCAAAAGCGAAGTCGCCCGCGATTATGAGATGTCGCGCACCTGGGTCCAGCAACTATGTCAGCGGTATCGGACCGAAGGAGCGGCGGCGTTCGAGCCGCGGTCGCGGCGTCCACACCACAGTCCCCAGGCGGTCGAGGCCCACTGGGAAGAACGCATCATCTGGTTGCGCAAGACCCTCGACAAGCAAGGCTTCGACGCCGGTGCCGCCACCATCGCCAGCCACCTTGCCCGCGACCCAGAGGCCACAAAAGTGCCTGCGGTGTCGACGATCTGGCGCATCCTCAAACGGCGCGGATTCGTCACACCCCAACCGCACAAGCGGCCCCGCTCGTCGTGGCAACGCTTCCAAGCCGAACAGCCCAACCAGTTATGGCAAGCCGATGTCACCCACTGGCGCCTAGCCGACAACAGCCCGGCAGAAATCCTCGACATGCTCGACGACCACTCCCGTGTGGCCATGGCCAGCACCGCCCGCCCTGTCACCACTGGCCCCGACGTCGTCGACACCTTCACCAAAGCCATTACCCAATGGGGGCACACCAGCGGGCGCGCTGACCGACAACAGCGCCATCTCCACCGCCAAACAGCGCGACAACGGACGCACCGCCCTAGAAATCATGCTCGGCGAACTGGGTATCAAATCCAGCCGCTCGCGCCCGTACCATCCGCAGACCTGCGGCAAGGTCGAACGCTTCCACCAAACCCTCAAAAAACACCTACGGGCCCTACCCCCAGCGGCCACAATCGACGCCGGCGGGGTCATCACCATCAGCTACAACAGCCGTTTACACCACATCGGCCTGTCCAAACACTTACCCGGCACCGAAGTCACCGTGCTCATCGACGACCGCAACATCCGCGTCCTGCACCGCGGCACCGGCCAACTCATCCGCAAACTGACCCTCGACCCCACCGCGACTACCGCCCACGCGGCGTCAAATGCGGAAACTCACCCGAAAACAGGCTCCAGATGAAAACGGTGTCCCGAGACATCACACTGGTGCCCCCGGCAGGATTCGAACCTGCGACACCGGCTTTAGGAGAGCCGTGCTCTATCCCCTGAGCTACGAGGGCGGACGCTGGGAGCTTACCGGCTGGCGGCGAGAGCAGCTTGGACCACTCGAAGCGCCTTGCCAGGCGACGACGTGACCCCGGCGAACATCTCGTCGGAGTCGCACTCCGGCCGCGATGCACCAAACGTCACTGCTGGAAGCCCGCGTCGATTACGCTACTGTTCGTTCCGTAATTGCAGTGGCCGTCGCGGTCAGGAGGACATGTCGTGCGCAGTCGCTACGCGGGCACTCCGTTCACGACGCCGACCGCCGAAATCCAGCGGGCCCTCGAGGACGTCAGCGTTCCTACGCTGCTGCTCAGCCTCGTCCACATCACCGGCGACACCCGCTTCATCCGCGACTACGCCCAGGCCGGGTTGTTCCTCAACGAGGTTCAGGGCTTCATGTCCGAGGAGGACAAGGCCCGGGCGCGAGCCGAGGCGCTCGACGTGATCACCGAATACCGCAACCGCGGCTGCCCCGAACCCGCACCGCTCGATCCGTCTGTCGTCAAGCAGATGATGGATTGGGCCGCTTGCGAACCCGTCGGCGAGGAGTATCTGCCGCTGCTGACCGAGGAGCTCGACCTCGACGGAGCCGACCCTCGCCGACCCGAATCGATCGATCCGGCCACCGCAGTGAATCTTCCCGTGCTGGTCATCGGCTGCGGGGAGTCCGGCCTGCTTGCCGCCATCCGGCTCAAGCAGGCCGGCCTGCCGTTCACGGTGGTCGAGAAGAACACCGGCCCCGGCGGAACCTGGTGGGAGAACAGCTATCCCGGCGCCCGCGTCGACGTGGCCAACCACTTCTACTGCTACAGCTTCGAACCCAGCAACAACTGGAGTCACTACTTCGCGGAGCAGCCGGAGCTGCGGCAGTACTTCGTCGACGTGATGAACAAACACGGCATCGGCGAGCACGTCTGCTGGGAGACCGAGGTCGTCTCGGCCGAGTGGGACGACGGACCCGGCACCTGGACCGTCGCACTACGCGCCAAAGACGGCCGGATCTCGCGGGTGACCGTGCGCGCGATCATCAGCGCGGTCGGCCAGCTCAACCGCCCCCAGATACCCGACATCGACGGTGCGGACACGTTCGGCGGTCCGGCGTTCCACTCGGCCGCGTGGAACCACGCCGTCGACGTCACGGGCCGGCGCGTCGCGCTGATCGGCGCGGGCGCAAGCGGATTCCAGATCGCGCCCGCGATCGCCGACCAGGTCGAGCACCTCGACGTCTACCAGCGCACCCCCCAGTGGATGTTTCCGAACCCGATGTACCACAAGGAAGTCGGCGACGGCACCCGCTGGGCGATGGAACACCTGCCGTTCTACAGCCGCTGGTACCGATTCCTACTGCTGTGGCCCGGCGCCGACAAAGGGCTGGACGCCGCCCGCGTCGATCCCGCATACCAGCAAGGCGATTACGCGGTCAGCGACATCAACGCCGCCGCTCGGATGATGTTCACCGACTGGATCACCAGTCAGGTCGACGGTGACGACGAACTGCTCGCCAAGGTCCTGCCCGACTATCCCGCGACGGGTAAACGCACGCTGCAGGACGACGGCACCTGGTTGCGAACGTTGAAGCGGGACAACGTCGAGTTGATTCGCACACCGATCGATCGGATCACGCCGACGGGCGTGGTGACCGCTGATGGCCGTCAGCGGCGTGCCGATGTGATCGTGTACGCCACCGGTTTTCGGGCCACCGAGGTGCTGTGGCCGCTTCGGATCACCGGCCGCGACGGCGACGGCAATCCGATCGACCTGCGCGACGTCTGGGGTGACCGCCCGTTCGCGTACCGGGGGATCATGGTTCCCGGCTTCCCGAACTTCTTCCTCACCTACGGCCCCGGCACCCATCTCGCGCACGGCGGCAGCCTGATCTTCAACTCCGAGTTGCAGATGCGCTATATCGGACAGTGTCTGCACGCGCTGGCCGACGGGCTTCACTCGATCGAACCGAAGGTCGACGCGACCGAGGAGTGGCGCCGCAGGTCGCAGGAGGCGATCAAGATGACGGTCTGGTCGCACCCGTCGATCGAGCACTCCTACTTCAAGAACGCCCGCGGCGAGATCCACACCGTCAGCCCGTGGAAGCTCTACGAGTATCACGATGCGGTGCGCGAACCGGAATGGTCGGACTTCGAGTTGAGGTCCGCCGATACCGCTGTGGCTCAGCCGTTATAGCTCGGCGATCACCTTCGCGAACGGCTCCGCATGCAACTGCTGGACCGTGATGTAGCTGACGCCGTACGTGTCGCGGTAATGGCGCAACGTGTCGGCGATCTCGCTCGTCGACCCGGACAGCACCGCCGGCGTCGCCAGCAGCTCCTCCTCGGACAGGTTTGGTAGGAACCGCCGGGTGATCGACAGGTCGGGCCTGCCGGAGTCGTCGGTCGGCATGGCCGTGACGGCGATGTTGAGTTCGAGATCGTCGAACCGGTCTCCGGCGGCGTCGCGCACGAACGCGATGCGGTCGGCGAGCGGATCGGATGTCGCGGTGATCGGGGCGCCGCCCGTCAGCCCGATGATGTCGGCGCGTTGCGCGGCCAGCGTCAGCAGCTTGTCGCCGTTGCCGGCGATCAGGATCGGCACATCGGGAGCGTGCTCTGCCATGTGTTCGGTGACATGACGCAACCAGTCCACGCGTTGGCCTGCGGTGGGGTACGGCAGCTCGGCCTGTTCGAACTCCTCCTTGACGTAGCCGGCTCCGAGCCCGAGGTCGAAGCGTCCCCCGCTCAGGTCGCGCAGCGTGGTCACCTCGCGCGCGAGCAGGGCGGGCCGATAGAAGCCGGCATTGAGCACGAAGGTGCCCACGCGGAGGCGCTCGGTGGCCATCGCCATCGCCGTCATCATCGGAAAGGGCGCCGTCGTGTAGAGGTGGTCGGCGACGTGCACGATGTCGTAGCCCATGTCCTCGGCGCGGCGCGCCCAGTCCTGCACTGACTTCTGACGGCGCGCGGCCTGCAGGCCCACACCGAACCGGAAGGGTTTGGTCACGAATCGATCGTAGGAGGATCGCAGGCCGGCAAAAGAATGTTTGGCACGCAGACGCGCTGGGCAATACATCTGCCGCCGACTTCGAATCACCGAAGTCCACTAGCCAAAGGACTTGCTGCCCCGATCCGGCCCGTCGTGAACTTTTCCGACGGGCCGGATCAATATTCCGACCCCCTCAGTTATGGCCACTCACCCCACCATCGGTGTCGAAGAAGAGTTTCTGCTCGCCGACCCGGCGACCGGTGAACCGGTCGCGCTCAACGAGGCCGTCGCGCGCGAGGCCGCCGACCGCGGCGTGAAGCTGCAACTCGAGCTGACCACCTGCCAGGTCGAAACCACCAGCGACGTGGTCGGCTCGACCCGAAGCCTGCACGAACAACTGCTTCGGCTGCGTCGCCTCTCCGCGGAGGCCGCACAGGCCGCCGGGGCCCGGCTGCTGGCGGTCGGACTGCCGCCGACACTGCCGCAGGATTTCCCGATCACCGACACCCCGCGATACCGCGAGATCGGCGACAAGTTCGGCATGATCGCCCACGAACAGGGCATCTGCGGCTGCCACGTCCACGTCGCGGTGCCCAGCCGGGAAGCCGCGGTCCGGGTCAGCAACCGGCTGCGACCCTGGCTGCCCAGCCTGCTCGCGCTGAGCGCCAACTCCGCGATCTACCGCAACTCCGACACCGGTTATGCCAGCTGGCGCAGCGTGCTGTGGGCGCGCTGGCCCAGCGCCGGACCGCCGCCGCATTTCGACTCCGTCGACGAGTACGACGCGGTCGTGCAGATGCTGCAGCAAGCCGGCGCGATGCTCGACGACGGCATGGTCTATTGGGACGTGCGCCCGTCGAAGAACTTCCCGACGATCGAGGTGCGTGTCGCCGACGTGCCCGCGACGGCCGACGAGACCGTCCTGCTGGCCGCGTTGACCCGGGCCGCGGTGATGACCGCGCTGGAGGACGAGCGCAGGGGCGAGCCGACGCCGCCGCTGTCCGCGCACGCACTCAAGGCCGCGTACTGGAAGTCCGCGCGCGACGGCCTCGGCGGCGATGCGGTGGACCTGATGGAAAGCCATCAGCGGGTGCCCGCGCGCGAGCTGCTCGATCGCCTCGTCGAGCACGTCCGGCCGGCGCTCGAGGCGGTGGGCGACTATGACCTTGTGACCGACGGGCTGCGCCGCGTCAGTGAAGACGGCAACGGCGCCATGCGTCAGCGGCGGGCGTGGCAACGTCGCGGCGATGTGCGCGACGTCATCGCACAGGCCACCGAAGCGACGCTGGCGGGAACGTAGGCCGACGCCTCAGACCAGCGGGAGTTCGGCGAACGGCGCGCTGGTCGGCTCCGCCGAACCGCCCGGCGGTTCGACGGTGAACGCCAGGGTGCTGGAGTCGCCGAGATCGGGCAGCACCGCAGTGGTCGACGGTGCAACGGACTGCGGGTCCATCGTGCCCGCCGGGTGCGGACCGTCCGCGCCGACCAACCACATCTGGTAGACGGTTCCGGGTTGCGGCGGGGTGACGTTGTTCATCACCAGCACACCGGCATCCTTCTCGCGGGAGAACACCACCGTCGCGGTGCCGCCCCCCGGGATCTCGCCCGAGACGGTGCGCACATCGGGTGCGGCGAACACCTGTTCGGCGGTCGAGGGTTTGGGCGTCGGCCGCAGGGCCAGGCCGACACCGACCGCGCCGAGGCCCACCACGAGCACGGCCGCGGCGGCCAGCGCCGTCCTCTGCCACCGGGTGGGTCGCGGCCGCAACGGGCGTACCGGTTGCTCTCGTCCACCGCCGACCTCGGCAAGCAAACGCTCCCGCAGGTGCGGCGGCGGTTCGGTTGCGGTCGAGGCCGAAACCACCGCCATGGCCTCGCGAACCTTGCGTACCTCGTCGGTGAAGGCCTGCGCGACGGCGGGCGGGGCGGCCGCCACCCGGCGGTCGACGTCCTCGCGTTCGGTGTCGGACATCGCGTTCAGGGCGTAGGGCGCCGCCAGCGCGCCGAGGTCGGAATCCTTAGGCTCGGTCATGCCATCCCCAAGCACTTGCGCAGACCGCGGAGTCCGTCGCGCATCCGCGATTTGATCGTGGCCAGGTTCGCCGACAGTCGCTCGGAGACCTGGGCGTAGGTCAGCCCGTCGTAGTAGGCCAATTGGATGCACTCCCGTTGCACATCGGTCAGCGAACCCAGGCAGTTGGCCACCTGGCGGCGTTCGTCGCGCATGATCACCGAGTCGGCGACGTGATCGCCGGGCGGTTCGACGGTGGCCGCGCCGTAACGATCCTCTCGCTGGGTGGCCGCCTGTTCGGACCGCACGCGGTCGACCGCGCGGCGGTGCGCGAGCGTCATCAACCACGCCAGCGGGGAGCCCGCCGCCGGGTCGTAGGCGTCCGCGGTGCGCCACACCTGCAGGTAGATGTCCTGCGTCGTCTCCTCGCTGTACCCAGGATCGCGCAGGACGCGCGACACCAGGCCGAACACGCGCGCCCGGGTGCGGTCGTAGAAGGTGGCGAATGCCTCGACGTCCTGTTCGGCGACCCGGCGAAGCAGTTCGTCGAGGTCCGTGGTCACCAGCGGTAGCCTAGCCACCCGAGTCTGTACCGGCACGGTTATCGCGATCTGGCCGCGTGGCCAACGAAAGTCGTTGCCGGAGTGGCGGTTTTGCCGTGCCGATCGGCAGTGGAGGCGACGGGGACACGCCTCAGTCGCAGCGTCAGGTGTTGGAGCCGGTACTCCAGCGCGGTCATCAGGGGCGCCAGCGGAGCCAGCGCCTGCATCCGTAGCACCTCGGCAACGCTCGCGCGTCGGCGCGTGCCCCGCACCGTCGCGATGAACGCCGGTTCGCTGCCGCGGTGCAGCGACACCGTCACGTTCACCTCATCGCCCGGGTGCGGCGCGCGCACAAGGTAGTGACCGTCGGTGCCGTGAAACGGCGACACCCGCAGCTTCTTCGGCGCCATCGACGTGCCGTCCGGGCTCGGCGGCAGCAGGTAGGCGTGCCGTTCGCCGTGGCGGTTGTGCATCTCCATGACGATGTGGCGCAGCACGCCCTCGCCATCGTGGCACCAGTACAACGTGACCGGATTGAAGACATAGCCGGCGACTCGCGCCTGCAGCAGTGCAGTGACCCGCCCGCCGCCGAGGTCGACACCGCGGTCGAACAAGAACGCGTCGATGCGCTGCCGCAGCGTCTCGCCCGGGGCGCCTTCGAGATGGTCCCGGGCGTCGAACCGCGCGAACGCCCGCAGCCACCAGGGGAGTCTCGGCAGCCGGTCGAGGTCGACGAGCCAGCTATAGCCGTGATGCTCGAAATGGTGGTACACCGGCGCGCGCCGCAGGTGCGCCGTCCGGGTGCGGTACAGGTAGGAACCATCCACATAGCGGTATTCGGAGCCGCTCGCGCCGCGGATGGGTCCTCAGGCCGAGAGTCGTTCCCAGGAGTGCGCGGAGGCGACGAGCCCCTGGATCAACGCCGACGTCGCCGGCGTGAGCCCGTCGTCACCGGGCAACTGGCTGCGTGGGCTGATACCCCGCACGCGCGGTGTCAGCTCGAGTTGCGCGCCACCCCCGCGGACGCGGTTGACCGGATTGTCGGGGTGCAGCCCGCGCAGTTCGCGAGGCATCGCATCGAGATCGGTGATGAGTTGATAGCCAGGCACTTCGACGTGCATCGCGAGGTGTTCGGCGAGTGCGCGGTTGCGCCCGCCCGCGAGCAACTGTGTGCTACGCCCGATGCGGCCGTACCCGTGAAGTGACACCGCGACGTCGACGTGATCGAGGAACTCCGCGAGGCGTTCGGACTCCTGCGCTCGGTACAGCGCCGACGGCAGGTGATGCGGGTAGTGGTCGGGGTGGCGCACCACGTACAGCGAGGCGCCGGCAGCGTCGGCGGCGCGTTCGGCGATCACATCGGTCATCTGCTCCAGACCACCGCCGTGAATGGCCAGAAAACCGAAGCGGGACCGTAGTATTCGCTCCTCGGCAATGCCGGGCTGCGCCAGGAGTTCCGAAAGCGACTCGGGGGCAGGCAGTTCGGATTGAGCGGTGCGGCCCGGCCAGTGCGCCGGATCCCACCGCCTGAGGAACTCGATCCAGCGCTGCGGCAGCCCGTGGTGCAGGGCGCCGTCGATGATCCGCTCGAGGTACCCGGCCCGCGGCGGGCCCGGTTCGACGCGATGGTCGATGTAGACCCACGCATCGGCAGGCCCGTCGTCGGTGTGCACGGTGAGCCGGTCGCGGCGGTAGCGCACCGGAACGCCTTCGGCGCTGTCCAGCACCGCCAGGTCGTGATCGCTGAGCTGCCACAGCACGCCGTGCACCTCGGAGCCGTCGAACGGTTCGACCGTGGCGACACCGCGCTCGTTGATCAACCAGTCGTGGTCGGCAAGCCTCGCCGGCCGGGGATCGGCCGCATCGGGACACCGCAACGCCATCTGCGAGACGTTGAGGTTCGACCCGTACGCGAAGTACGTGTGCATCAACCCGTCAGCGTCAGATAGATCAACACCACGTTCAAAAGGGTAATCAGGCCGGCGATGAGCCACCCGAGCGCGGTCGTCACCCGGTGATTGACGTCGTCGCCCATCAAAGCGCGGTCGCTGGTCAGCCGCACCAACGGGATCAGCGCAAACGGAATCCCGAACGACAGCACCACCTGCGACAACACCAGCGCGCGGCTGGGGTCCAGGCCGATCGCCAGCACCGCCAACGCCGGCAACAGCGTCACGAGGCGGCGCAGCACCAACGGGATGGAGCGGTGCAGCAGACCCTGCATGATCATCGCGCCGGCGTAAGCCCCGACCGACGACGACGCCAACCCCGAGGCGAGCAGCCCGATCGCGAACAGCAGCGCGATCGTCGGCCCGAGCGTCTCGTTGACCGCGGCGTGCGCCCCCTCGATCGAGTCGGTTTTCTCCTGACCCCGCAGATTCGTCGCCGCGACCAACACCATCGACAGGTTCACCGCGCCGGCGATGACCATCGCGATGCCGACGTCCCAGCGGGTGACGCGCAGCAGCATCCGCCGCATCGGGCCGGGATCGGGGTGGCCGTGCCGGTCACGGGCCAGGCCCGAATGGAGATACACCGCGTGCGGCATCACGGTCGCGCCCAGCATCGCCGCCGCGATCAATACGCTCTCTGCGCCAGCGAATTTCGGCACCAGCCCGGCGGCCGCCTCGTCGAGCGGCGGGTGAGCGACGAACAGGCTGGCGAGAAAGCCGACCGCGATGATCGCCAGCAGGCCGGTGATGACGCGTTCGAACGAGTTCTGGCCGCGGCGGTCCTTCACCATCAGCAACACCAGAGACACGACGCCTGTGATGATGCCGCCGACCAGCAGCGGCAGGTCGAACAGAAGGTGGAGCGCAATCGCGCCGCCGACGACCTCGGCGAGATCGGTTGCCATCGCGACCGTTTCGGCCTGCAGCCAGTAGGTCAGCCGGGCGCGGCGCCCCATTCGGTCGCCGACCGCCTCGGGCAGGGACATTCCGCTGACCAGGCCGAGTTTCGCGGAGAGGTACTGCACGATGCAGGCCATCGCGTTGGCCGCGACGATCACCCAGATCAGCAGGAAGCCGAATTGCGCGCCGGCGCTGACGTTCGCCGCGACGTTGCCGGGGTCGACGTAGGCGATGGCGGCCACGAACGCCGGTCCGAGTAGCAGCCAACTCGGCCGCAGTTTCACCTCGGTGTTTCCGGCCACCCCACCCTCTTTCTATCCGGAACTGCGAATAGAAAAGTTAGGTTAGCCGAAACCGTGCGGGTCTGGGGTAAGGGGTTACCTGTGCCAGCCGCCGAGCCCGATGACGAGACCGCCGCCGTACGGCCAACCCCAGTACGGGCTCGTCTGTACCGACGGTGACGTGACGATCTGCGAACTTCCGTTGGTCTGGCACTGCGTGGTGTTCGGGCCGATGTTGGTGCATTCGGGCGCGGCGCCCGCGATGGGTGCGACGAGGGAGAACGCGCAGACACCGCTGGCCGCGAGAAGCGTTGCGGCGTAACGGCTGAGAGCCTTCATGGTTGGCCTCCTCGGGCCAGGGCACTTCTATTCAGCGGCCGCTGGTCGGCGAGCGCTGCGAAAGATGTTGAGCGTCAGTCCCGAACGATCACGGGAAGAAGAAGCCGTCGCCTTCCCACATGCTGCCCCAGGGGCCGACGTACTCCTGCTGCGCGGGGGTCGCGTCGATGGAGACGTTGCCGGGCGTGGCGCACTCGGTGGTGGAACCGCCGATGGCCTGTGCGCCGCCGGTGTCGACACATTGCGGCAGCGTGGGATTGGGGGCCGGTTCGGCGGCGGCCAGCGGTGCCGCCGCAAGCGCTGCCGCGATGCCGCCTGCAGCGATCGCCGGAGCGAGATAACGAAGAGTGGTCCGCATAGGCACGTCCTTAGTCTGGTCTAACCCCGGCCTTGCTGCACAGCGTACAACCCTTTTCCGGTGATCAGCGGCAAGTCGAGGGTGGTGCGGATGCCGGGCGGCGCCGCCACAACCGCCGGGATCGCGTTGACGACCCGGGCGGCCGTCGCGACGAGTCCGGCATGGTTGTGGTCACCGTTCGGGCTGCTCAGGCAGAGGTCGACGGTGTAGGACGGCTCGCCGGTGATCTCGATGCGGTACGAACCGCCTTCCTGCGCCGGCTGCGGCCAGTCCGGATACAGGTCGTCGCGTAGCCGGGTGACGTGCTCGAGCACGACGGCCACCCTGCCGTCCTTGATGCCCTGCACTTCGAAGCGCAGCGCCGCCGCGGTGCCCTTGGCGATGTGGCCGGACGCGATGTCGAAATCCTCGGGAGCCGGTTCGCGCACATAGGTTTCCGACACCTCGTCGAGTTCGATGCCGAGCCCCGCCGCCAGCTGCCTCACCACCGATCCCCAGGCCAGGCTCAGCACGCCGGGCTGCAACAACATCGGGATCTCGTCGAGCGGCTTGCCGAAGCCCATCACGTCGAACATGACGGTCGCGCTGTCGTAGGTGTCGTAGTTGATGATCTCCATGCACCGGATCTGCTCGACGCTCTGGCAGGTGCCGGCCAGCGCGAGCGGAAGCAAATCGTTGGCGAAGCCGGGGTCGATGCCGTTGACGAAGACGCTCGACTGGCCCGTCTGGGTGGCCTCCTCGATGGGCTTGACGAGTTCGGAGGGCAGCACCTGCCACGGGTACTGCAGGAAGACCGCGCTGCTGCCGACGACGTTGACGCCGGCGGCGAGGATGCGACGGTAGTCCTCGAGCGCCTCGGGCAGCCGGTTGTCGGCCATCGCGGTGTAGACCGCGCAGTCGGGCTTGGTCGCCAGCACCGCATCGAGGTCCGTCGTGGCGGTGATGCCGGTCGAAACCTGCAGTCCCGCAAGCTCACCCGCGTCCTTATCGGCCTTGGCATCCGACGACACCCAGACCGCGGTGAGCTCGTACTGCGGGTCGTTGATGAGTTGGGTCAGCGCGTGCCTGCCGACATTGCCGGTGCCGATCGCGGCGACGTTGATGGTCACGGCTGTCCTTTCACAGGTCCGGGATCGGCATGTCGAGATTGGGCACCGTCAGCCCGCCGTCGACCTCGAGCGTCTTACCGGTCAGGTAGCTGCCCGCCGGCGAGGCGAGGTACACCGCCGCCGCGGCGATGTCCTGCGGATCGCCGAGCCGGCGCATCGGGGTGGCCTGCTCCATCGGCTTCCGCAGATCGTCGTTGGACGCCACGATGTCGAGCGCCGACGTGAGGATCGAACCCGGCGCGATCGCGTTGACGCGGATCCGCGGGCACAGGTCGAGCGCGGCGAGCCGGGTGTAGTGGGCGAGCGCGGCCTTGGCCGTTCCGTAGGCGGCGAAGCCTCGGCCGGCCAGCCGTCCCATCGTGGAGGTGATGTTGATGATGCTGCCGCCGCCGGAGTGTTCGAGCATCAGCGGCACCGCGGCAGTGGTGAGCGCGTGCGCGGTGGTGACGTTGAAGGTGAATGCGTCGCGCAGGTCCTTGGTCGAGGTGTTCAGGAGCGCGTTCGGCATGGTGCCGCCGACATTGTTGACGACGATGTCTAGTTTCCCGAACGCCTCGATCGCGGCGCCGGCGAGCGTGGCGGTGTCGGCGGGGTGCGCGAGGTCGGCCACCACGACGTGCGCCCTGCGTCCGACGCCCTTGATCTGCTCGGCGACCTCCTCCAGTTGCGACTGCGTGCGCGACGCGATCACCACGTCCGCACCGGCTTCCGCGAACGCGACCGCCATCGCGGCACCCAGGCCGCGGCCTGCGCCGGTGACAACGGCAACCTGATCGTCGAGCCGGAACCTGTCAAGAATCACGTTTCGAGTCCTTCCTTGCCCGGCGAACCGTAACAGGGTGCGGCGGCCCGCGTGAGGGCTTTTTGAAACACGTTCTAATTCGGGTTCCGGGGGGTCGCCGAGTTCTGCGGCATGGCTGTGAAATACGCCGACACCACGACCGTGGTGCAGAAGTCGGCGCCGCGCGCCCTGAGAGGGGCGGTTACTTCTTGGCGGCGGTCTTCTTGGCCGCGGACTTCTTCGCCGTCGACTTCTTCGCGGCCTTCTTGGCGGGGGACTTCTTCGCCGCGCTCTTCTTCGCGGGCGCCTTCTTGGCCGGCTTGTCATCGTCGCCGGAACTCTTTGACCCGCCACGGCCTTCGCGGCGCGCCTTCACACTGGCCTCGAGCTTGGCCAGCAGATCGGAGACATCCTCGGTCTCGTCGAGTTCCTGCGGCTGCTCCTCGGTGGTAAACGCTTCGCCGCCTTCGAGTTTCGCCGCGATAAGCTCGCGCAGCTGCTCCTGGTAGTCGTCGTGGTAGCGATCGGGGTTGAAGTCGTCGGTCATCGAATCGACGACCTGGGTGGCCATCTTCAGTTCGGCCGGCTTGATGTCGACTTCCTTGTCCAGCACCGGGAAATCGGGGTCACGGATCTCGTCGGGCCACAACAGCGTCTGGATCACCATGACGTCGCGCTTGCTGAAGTCCTGAACCCGAAGCGCGGCGAGCCGCGTCTTGTTGCGCAACGCGAAGTGCACGATCGCGACTCGGTCGGTCTCCTTGAGCGTCTTGGTCAACAGCACATACGACTTCGACGACTTGCCTTCGGGCTCGAGGAAGTAGCTGCGGTCGTACATCATCGGGTCGATGTCGCCGGCCGGAACAAACTCCAGCACCTCG
>NZ_LZJE01000285.1:0-652 GCF_001666865.1 Mycobacterium sp. E136 | reverse complement strand
CGCGGACCTCTTGGATCTCGACGCCGAGGGCCTCGGCGACCATGCGGATCTGGCCTTGCCATTCGCCGGCGATCGCCCCGGGAAATGAGATCCACGGCTGGTAGTCGAGCGGTCGGCCGAATCCCAAAGCGTCGCTCATGATGTCGGAAACACCGTAGTCGTCGTACAGGCCTATCTCGTAGGCGTGGATCTTCTCGATCTGCGACGACTGTGTGCTCAGCACCAGCGGTAGGTAGTCGGCGACGAAGCCCGGCTCGATCCCCGAGGCGTACAACGAGACCTGGCCCTTCTTCGCCGCCTGCTCCATCTGGTTGCGCCATTCGGGCGAGTAATAGGCGGGCGGATAGATCAGCGTCGTCGACGACGTCGACACGACGTTGATCCCGGCTTCCAGGAGCTTCAGGTAGTCGGGCACCGCCGCGGCGTCGCGTTCCGGCCCGCTCGCGGCGTACACCACGCAGTCCGGTCGCAGCGTGATCAACGCATCGGCGTCATTGGTGGCCGCCAGCCCGATCGGATCACCGCCCGCCAGCACCCCCGCGTCCTTGCCGACTTTCTCCTCGGAGTGCACCCACGCCCCGACCAGTTCGAGGTCGGGCCTGCTCCGGATCGCATCGATGCGATGGAGCCGACGCCGCCCGTCCCCCAGACC
>NZ_LZJE01000284.1:0-13090 GCF_001666865.1 Mycobacterium sp. E136 | reverse complement strand
TGGACGACGCAGGGCTTCCCGCCCGGCGCCCCGTACAAGGGTCCTACCGGGAACGACTTCGTGCCCTTCGGCGTCGGGCTGGTTCAGCTCGAGGACGTCATCCGCGTCGAGGGCCGGCTCACCGAGAACGACCCGGCCAAGCTCGAGTTCGGCATGGAGGTCGAGCTGACGATGGTGCCGTTCACCACCGACGACGACGGCAACGAGGTCGTCACATTCGCCTTCAAGCCCGTCTAGACACAGGAGCATCGAGATGACCAACGACGTGGCGATCATCGGCGTCGGGCTGCACCCGTTCGGCCGATTCCCCAAGACCGCGATGGAGATGGGCGCCGAGGCCATCCAGTCCGCGCTCACCGACGCCGGCCTGGAATGGAAGGACATTCAGTTCGGGTTCGGCGGCAGCTACGAGGTGTCCAACCCCGACGCGGTGACCCGGCTCGTCGGGCTGACGGGCATCACGTTCACCAACGTGTTCAACGCCTGCGCCACCGCCGCGAGCGCGATCCAGCAGACCGCCGACACCATCCGGCTCGGCAAGTACGACATCGGCATCGCGATCGGCCTGGACAAGCATCCGCGCGGTGCGTTCACCGACGATCCGGCCAAACTCGCTCTGCCGCAGTGGTATGCCGAGAACGGTCAATTCGTCACCACGAAGTTCTTCGGGATGAAGGCCAACCACTACATCCACAAGCACGGCATCTCGCAGGCCACGCTGGCCAAGGTGGCGGCCAAGAACTTCCGCAACGGTGCGTTGAACCCGAATGCGTTCCGGCGCAAGGCGATCCCCGAAGCGGAGATCCTGAACTCGACGGTGCTGAACTACCCGCTGACGCAGTACATGTTCTGTGCGCCGGACGAGGGCGCCGCGGCGGTGATCATGTGCCGCGGAGACATCGCGCACCGCTTCACCAAGAAGCCGGTGTACGTGCGCGCCACCGAGATTCGCACCCGGCGCTTCGGCGCCTATGAGGTCCATGCGACGTCGGCGCCGCTGGACGAGGACGCCTCCCCCACCGTCTACGCCGCCAAGGCGGCCTACGAGGCGGCGGGCCTGGGCCCGGAGGATGTCGACGTCGCGCAGCTTCAGGACACCGACGCGGGCGCCGAGGTCATTCACATGGCGGAGACCGGCCTGTGCGCCGACGGAGAGCAGGAGAAGCTGCTCGCCGACGGCGCCACCGAGATCCACGGGTCGATGCCGATCAACACCGACGGCGGGCTGATCGCCAACGGTGAGCCGATCGGGGCTTCGGGACTGCGGCAGGTGCACGAACTCGTCCGGCAGCTGCGCGGTGAGGCGGGCGACCGTCAGGTCCCCGGTGAGCCCAAAGTCGGCCTGGCGCAGGTGTATGGCGCGCCCGGCACCGCGTCGGCGACGATCCTCGCGGTCTGATGCGGTTGGCGATTCGCGACCTGGGTCGCGGACGACGTTCTAAGATCCGGAAATGATCTCCGGTCGCTCGGTCCGTATCGCTTTGCCGGCCCTCGTGGCGGCAACCGTGGTGACCGCCGGCGGCGTGCTGTCGGTCAGCGCGCCGGCGGTGGCGCAGGATCCGCCGCCGCCGGTGCTGCACAACGTCAAGTACTCGGTGTTCTCCGAGCAGCCGTTCTACGTCGACATCTACTACCGCGACGTCGATCCCCCGAACTGGGCCGCCTACAGCCACAACCCGTACGAGTTCAGCCCGAAGGCCGAGGCCCAGATCGGACCGGACCAGCAGTGGAACTTGGACGTCCAGCTCGCCGATCCCGACCGGTGGGCGATGGTCGCGGCGACCAGCGGGACCGGCGAGGCGAAGCCGAACATCCACTGCGTGCTCGCGGTGGACGGCGTGGTGGTCGCCACCCACCAGGGCCCCAAGGGCGCGCTCTGCTCGATCCGGAACTGGTGAGCGCCGTTCTCAGCCGGCCGTGAGCGGTTCGCCCTCCAGGCGACGGATCCACTTCTCGCAGAAGGCGAATGTCTCCGCATGCCCGGTGGTCATGCCGAGCGCCCGTTCGACCACCAGCGCCTGCGACACGCTCGTCGCGAAGACCGTCCACACCACCGGCGGAACCTCCTCGGCGTCGGCCCCATAGCGTTCGAGGACCGACGCGATGGCCTTGTTCTGCTCTTCGCGGAACCGTTCGGCGTAGTAGATGATCTCGGCCCGTAACGCCTTGCGGTGATTGGCCAGGCCCATGAACTCCATCGTGAGCCGGGTGGCCTCGGGCTGGGTGCTGAACCGCCACAGCGCCCACAGCGGCTGAGGCGACGCGAGCGCCTCGGTGAGCGCTTTGAGGCCCAACTCGGCCATGCGGCGGAACACCGCGAGAAACAAGTCCTCCATGGTGCGGAAGTAGTAGTGCACGAGTTGCGGTTTGAGGCCCGCCTTCTCGGCGACCCGCCGCGAAGTGACGGCGGCGTAGCCCTCTTCCAGCAGCAACTGCTCGGCGGCGTCGAGCAGCACACCGCGGTTTTTCGCGTCCGGCGCCCCTATCCGTCGTGCCGACCCAGAAACCTGCGTCATCCGATCACTTCTCTTCCCGCCCTTCCGACACGCCGATCGTAGTGGGGACCCGCTTACCGATCTTGACCACGACCTTAACCCCATGCTAAGCAAGTGCTCAGCATATTAAGTCAAAGATGCAAGCGAGCGGCGCCGTCCGCTCACCATCACGCGGGCCAGCGTCGACCCTGAAGGGCTGAAAACCATGACCACTGATTTCGATTCGGTTGACTACTTCACCGATCCCTCCCTGGTTCCCGACCCGCACCCCTACTACGACCACATCCGGTCGAAGGACCCGGTCTGTTGTCCGATCAACAACGGCGTGCTCGCGGTCACCGGATGGGAGGCGGCCAACAGCGTCTACAAGGACAGCGAGAACTTCTCGTCCTGCGTGGCGGTCATGGGCCCGTTCACCCCGATGCCGTTCACGCCCGAGGGCGACGACATCTGCGAACAACTCGAAAAGCATCGGACCGAGATTCCGATGTTCGAGCACATGGTCACGATGGATCCGCCGCAGCACACCGACGCGCGCTCGATCCTGGCCCGACTGCTGACGCCCAAGCGCCTCAAGGAAAATGAGGACTTCATGTGGCGGTTGGCCGACCGCCATATCGACGAGTTCATCGCCGACGGCACGTGTGAATTCCTCGCCGCGTACGCAAAGCCCTTCTCGCTGTTGGTCGTTGCCGATCTGCTTGGCGTACCCGAGGAAGACCACGACGACTTCCGCGAGGCGTTCGGCGCCGAGCGGCCCGGTACGAACATCGGCAGCCTCGACCACGAGGTGATCGCCACCAACCCGCTCGAGTGGGCCGACGAGAAGTTCGCGCACTACATCGAGGAGCGCCGCGAGAACCCTCGCGACGATGTCCTCACCTCGATCGCCACCGCGAAGTATCCGGACGGCTCCACCCCCGAGGTCGTCGACGTGGTGCGCACCGCGACATTCCTGTTCGCCGCCGGTCAGGAGACGACGGCGAAACTGCTCGGCGCCGCGATGCGGGTGCTGTCCGACCGGCCCGACATCCAGCAGCAGTTGCGCGACGACCGAAGCCTGATCCCGGTGTTCATCGAGGAGTGCCTGCGGATGGACAGCCCGGTCAAGAGCGTGTTCCGGATGGCCCGCAAGACAACAACACTCGGCGACACCCCGGTGCCGGCGGGCACGACTGTGATGGTCAGCCCCGGGGCGGCCAACCGCGATCCCGAGCGGTTCGACAATCCCCACGAGTTCCAGTTGGACCGCAAGAACGTCCGCGAGCACATCGCGTTCAGCCGCGGTATCCATTCCTGCCCTGGTGCACCGCTGGCGCGTGTGGAGGGCCGCGTCTCGATCGAACGACTCCTCGACCGGTTGGGCGACATCACGGTCGACGAGGAGAAGCACGGATCGATCGACGACCGCCGGTACGTCTATGAGCCGACATTCATCCTGCGCGGGCTCACCGAGATCAACATCGAGTTCAAGCCGATCGGCTGAGCGTCACCACGGTCGCCGAAACTGCGGAGCGATCACACGATCCGCAGTTTCGGCGTTCCGTGTGCAGTCTCGGGCAGTCGGCGCGAGACTCTACAGATCCCCGCGCTCCCAGTAGCTGCGCCCGTCCTTGGAGACGCAGGTGAGGAAGAGACCGTCCGGTGCCTGAGCGACCTCGCCGTCCATCGACGGGCACAGATCGTTCTCGAGCTTGACGCCGTGCATCTCCGGCGAGCGGAACCAGCGCGGCTCGTAGCGGCGCGGAGAACCGCAGAACACCAGCCGGCCCCACGACGTCACGCCGAACGCGTAGTACGTCGTGTTGTTGCAGTAGGACCCCAGCACGACGCCCGGCTGGATACCCGGTGTGCAGTTGGGGCTGTTGCATTCGGCGCCCGGCGGCGGCAGCGGCGGCAACGGCGGCTGCGCCTCGGCGGTCGGCGCCGTGAGCATCAACGCGGGGGTAGCCAGGGCAGCAAACACTGCGGCGAGGGAACGCACGGGCACATTGTTCCATACGCGCACAAGGAAATTCTCCCTTTCGGAGAGGGCGGCTACCGACCGCGATAAGCTGCATTCATGCGTGGATTTGGCGTGGCCGCCGGAGCGGTCGCAATCGCTGTGGCCGGAAGTCTGAGCACCGCGACAGCGGCGCACGCCGACGATTTCGCCGACGACTATCAAGTCGCGCTCAACGGCACCTTTCGGGTGATGTCGGACGGGCAATGGGCGAAACGCGGTATGCGACCTGGTGGCGCCGACGTCTTCATCAAGCAGCAGACGGTCGAGCAGACCTGGACGATCAGCACGAGTTGTATCAGCCCGATCGAATGCAGCGGCACCGTGCAGAGTGATCTCGGCTGGACCGCTCCGATCCGGCTCGACGACCTCTGGTACGTCGACCACGATATCCCCAACTGGTTGCCGTGCCCCGACGGCAGCTTCGCACCTGGTCACCAGAAATTCATTCTGGTGGGCTGGGACCCCACCATCAATCAGCGGGTCAACCATAACGCCACCTTCCTGATGGGCCGCGATCAGACCAAGAGCCCGAGCGGTGCGTGCGGCGCCAATCAGCCCCTCGTGATCGAGATGCCTGTCAAGGTCCAGAAAATCTGACGTCCACCCACCTTCACGGAGCTTCCCGACCGGGGCGCTCCCCCGGTCAGGTCGGCATCAGGTCCTTCCACGACTTCGGCTCGTTGCTGGCAAGATTCGTCTGCCGCGGCAGCAAGCCATCGGGTGTCATGTACTGACCCGTCTCCGGATCGTAGTGGGCGACGGCCACCGACGGTCCCCCGGAAGCGTTGCCGCTGTGCGCACTTGGCGCAACGGGGGTCGCCCCACCCGCTGCAGGCGGCGCCGGGATCGGTGTGCCGTTGATCGAGTTGCCGGGCGGCGGAGGCGGTGCCACCGGATCCTGGATCGGTGCCGGCGCAGCAGCGGGTGCCGACGCCGAGCCATGTGGGGTCCCGCCGGCCACCGGCAGCGGTGGCGGCGGCATACCCGGTGGCGTTCCCGCGGGGGCCGCACCGGGAGGCAGCGGAGTGCCCTCCACCGGTGCGTAAAGCCGCTCGGAGAAGTCCACCCGGTCGTCGGGCGGGATCCCCTGGGATATCAAATTCGGGTCGATCGGGTACGCACCGAGGGTGTGCTGACGCAAGGCCAACGGCTGATAGCCCTTGGGGTCGTTGCACAATTCGACGGTCGGCGCCCGTTTACCCGGATGCTCCATGCACGGGTAGTTGCGCGCACCACGCACCGCGATCGGCGAATCCTGCGGCAACTTGCAGTAGAGCCCGTCTGGGGTGTCGATGGACGTGGTGTCCTCCGGCGAGCGCCAACTCGACGGAGGCAGGAACCCGACGGTGCAGGGCGTTGGGTCGCTGATGGTGAGCGCGAAGTCGCCCATCGGGAGGCCGGTGGGGTTGTTCTGCGGAAGCCCGAACGACTGCTGTGCGGCGATGATGCCCGGGAAGATGACCAGCAATTGCTCCAGCGACGGATTGTAGGTGAGCAGAGTCTGGCCCACCGTGGTGAGATTCGCCAGCAGGATCGGCAGCGTCGGCTTGATCTGGTTCAGCAGCGTCGAAACCTCCTGCGCGAAGCCGGGCCCCTGCTGAAGCAGCGTCCGGATCTGCGGATCGTTCTGCCGAAGCTGACCGGTCACTCCCGCAAGGCTTTTCGCCCAGGTGCGGATCTGCTCGGTGGTCTCGGCCTGCGATTCCAGTAGCGGCCCGCTGTCATCGATGAGCCCGCGGGTCTGGTCGGAGACGGTGTTGGCCTCGGCGCTGATCTTGGCCGCAGAGTCGACCAGGGATTGGAAATCGGGGCCGGCCCCGTTGAACGCCTTGAACGACTCGTCGAGCAGGTCGGCGATCCGGTCCGACGGGATGCTTCCGATCAGTCGGTTGAGTCCCTCCAGTACCGGGCCGATCTCTTGCGGAATGATGGTGTCCGCGACAGGAATTCGCGACCCGTTCTGCAAGTAAGGCCCGGAGTCGGTACGCGGCCGCAGGTCGACGTATTGCTCGCCGACGGCGGAGACACTGCGCACTTCGGCCTGTAAATCTGCGGGAACCTTCGGCGATGTGTCGAGCGACAGCGTGGCCTCGGCCCCGTTTTCGGTCAGGGCCACGTCGGTGACCTTGCCGATCTGCACACCGCGGTACGTGACGTTGCCGAAGCGATAGAGGCCACCCGCGGCGGGCAGTTCCATCTTCACCGTCAACCGGCCGACGCCGAGCAAGGTCGGCACCTGCATGTAGACGAACAGCATCACCGTCACACCCACGATCGACGCGATCGTGAAGATGATCAACTGGTTTCGTACGAAGCGCGTCAGCATCAGCCACCCCCTCCCGGGGTCGGTTGGGGTTGCACGGGCGGCGCCGCTGGGACCGGTGGCGTCGGGGCTTCAGCCCCGTACGGACCCGCGAAGACCTCCGATGTGGTGGTCGCCTGCGACAGCCACGGCGCTGCCGGCGGTGGCGGCGCCACCGGCAACAGCGGTTGCGCCACCGGAGGCGGCGCCGCGGGCGCGGGCGTGCCTTCGGCAGGCGGCCCGGTCGGCGGCGGGGCAACCCCGAGCGACATCGGGCTGTAGGAGTAATTGAGGTAGTACGGGTCCCCGGGGGCCGGTATCAATCTCGCGTTCTCGTCGCCCCACCGGGTGCCGAGCAGAAGCGTCCGCTTGAGCCGGGGGTACGTGAGATCGAAGCTCGCATAGAGGTTGATGTAATCCCCGCGGGTGATCCGATCGGCGAAGGTCGGACCGTACGGGAACGCGGTCGCCCACAGCAGTGCGAGATTCAGGTCGGGTCCGATGTCGGCAAGCGCGCCGAGCGCGGGCCCGAGGTTCTCCAGATCCTTGACCAGGTCGTCGCCGGCATCGTTGACCAGGCCGGCCGCGGTGTCCCCGAACTGGCCGAGCTTCTCCAGCGCGGCGGTCAGATTCGGCCGTTCCTTGATAAGGACGTCGAGCGCCGGCGGAATCTCTTTGAGTGCGCGGTCGATCTTGTCCCGCTGACCGGCGAATGTGCCCGCGACGCGGTTGAGTTGCTGGATCGAGGCGATGATGTTGTCGCGCTGGCTGTCGAGCACGCCGACGAAATTGTCGAGCCTGGTCAGCAATTCGCGAATCTGCGGTTCACGTCCGTTCAAGGCGGTGTTGAAGTTGTGGATGACGTCGCCGATCTGCCCGAGTCCGCCGCCGTTGACCACGGTGGCCAACGAGGACAGTGTCCGCTCGGTCGACGGATAGGTCGACGAGTCGCTCAGCGGGATCGTGGCACCGGCTGCGAGCCGGCCCTCCGGCTTTTCGCCCAGCGGCGGATTGAGGGCCAGGTGCATCGAGCCGAGCAGACTTGTCTGCCCGACGGTGGCGACCGCGTTGGCCGGCACCGTCACGTCGGGTTTGACCGAGATCTCGACGTCGGCATGCCAGTTGTCGACCGTCATTTTGCGGACGCTGCCGACGACGACGTCGTCGATCAGCACCGGCGAGTTCGCCTCCAGCGTCGCGACATTCGCTACCTGGACATGGTAGGTAGCGGCGTCCGGGCCGCGGCCGACCGCGCCGGGCAGCGGCAGTGAATTCACACCTTGGAACGAGCAGCCGGTCACCAGTAGCGCCAGGGCGGACCCGGCGACCGACCATCTCTTCACGGTTCGGCGGATCATCGTGGCGGCGCCCCTTCTGCAGGCAACAGGGGTGTGTTCGGCGCGACCGGCGCGGGTGACGGCGGAAGCAGCATGCCCTCCACGGACTTCGGCGGTTCCGGTTGCGCGGGCAGGTTGCTCAACACGTTGGGCGGCCCGGGTATCGGCGCGCCGGGGAAAAGCGCCGGGGACGGGATCGCGGGCGCATCGGGCCCACCGCCGGTGTACAACCCCGGCGGGCCGGGCGGTTGGTTCCAGCCGGGAGGCGGCGGTACATCGCCCACACCGGTGTAGGCCGACACTGTGGGGGGCGGTTCTGGCGGGTCACCCGGGCCGGCGCCCCCTGGCGCGAGTTTCGGATCGGTGATGATCTGCCGGTCCGGGGTGACCGCGGGCCGCAGGTAGGCATTGATCGGCAATGGAACGTTGTTGACGTTGAGCAGTCGCAGCGCCGGGCCGAGGTATTGCGCGCACAGCTTCGCGGTCTCGGGTGCGGTGACGTTCGCGACTGCCCCGACCATGCCGCAGATCATCTGCACCGGGTTGTTGAAGTTGACCAACGCGAATGCACCGGTGACCGATCCGCCGTTGGGATAGAAGATGTTCTGGAAGTTCGCGATCGCGTTCGGTGTGATGTGCAGGACATTCTCGAACGCCAACTTGTGGTCGACCAGGATCTGAGTGAGGCTGCCGAGTCGCTGAATCTGCTCGGATGTCTGGTCCCGGGTGCCGACGACGAAGCGCTGCACCTCTCCGATCGCCGTCGAGAGATTCGACAGCGCCGCATCCAGGTCGGACCTACTGTTGTCGAGGACGCTGGAAAGCGTCGCCAACCGGTTCTCGAACATCACGATCTGCTGCTTGCTGTCGCGCAGCGCTGAGACGAAGGTCTGCAGATTCTTGATGATGTCGACGATGTTCCCGCTGCCTTCGGCGAAAGTCCTTGCCACACCAGATAGTTGGGCCAGCGTCTGGCGCAGCTTGTCGCCGTTGCCGCCCATCGCGTTCGCCGCGCTGTCGATGAACCGCGACACCGAGGTATCCGACACACCGGTCTGCGGTCCCAATTCATCGGAAAGCCGCATCAACTGGGTCTTGACCTCGTCCCACTCCACGGGCACCGCGGTCCGGTCACTGGGGATGACCGCCCCGTTCTTCATCGTCGGCCCGTCGCCGTTGCGGTACGCCGGAGTGAGTTGCACGTAACGTGCCGCCACCAGATTCTGCGCAACGATCACGGCCTTGGCGTCGGCCGGAACCGGCACGCCACGATCGACTTTGAGGGTCATCTTGGTTTGGGTGCCCTCGGGTGTGATCGACTCGATGGTGCCGACCTGGACACCGGACACCCGCACCTCGTCGCCGGGGTAGATGGCGGTCGCGGTCGGAAAGTACGCGGTGATCGTGGTCGGCCCGAAGAACACCTGGCGCACCAGGAAGGCCGCGCCGGCGATCAGACCGATGGCCAGCAGGATCGCTGTGCTGACCACCAGGCGCTTACGGGTTGCCATCATCGGGAAGATCTCCTGGCTGCGGAATTCCGTTGAACGGGAACGGCAATTCGGCCCGCGGGCCGGCCTGGTCCGGCGGTTGGCCTGCATTCATGCCGCGCCGGAACCCGAATGCGTAATCGAGGAACGGCTGCAGAATCTGACCGAAGATCAGGTTGGGCACGAGCGCGTTGTAGTAGGCGCCGTTGGCGACGATCTCGCCCTGCGTGAGGTAGTACTTGGCCGCGCCGGGCAACATCTTGGCGAGGTTGTCTCGGTTCTTCTCCAGCATCGCTATGACCGTGTTCAAGTCCTTCAGCGCCGGCGCGAGTTCCGCCTCGTTGTCGGCCACGATGCCGGTCAGCTCCTGCGACACCGCCGAGGTGGCGCGCAGCAGGCTGGTGATCGCGTAGCGGCGCTCGTTGAGCACGGCGAGCAGATCGTTGGAGTTGAGGATCAGCTCGTTGACCTGCCGACTGCGCTCGGCGAAGATCCCGGTGACGTCGCCGGCGGTCCGAAGGAGTTCGGCCAGGCTTTCGTTGCGGTTGTTCAACGACTTGGACACCCGTGACAGGCCGTCGAACGTCGGACCCAATTGCGGCGCAACCTGATCCAGGGTGGCCGCAAGGGTGTCCAACGACTGGTTGAGAGTCTGGGTGTTCGTGTCGGCGGTGTTGGCGGTCAGCTCGCTGACCGCGTCGGTCAACGAATACGGCGACGACGTTCGCGATGTGGGGATCGGCTTGGTGCGGTCCAGGTTGCCGCTTCCGTCGGACTCCAGCGCCAGCACGCGCTCACCGAGCAACGTCCCGGTGCGGATGTGGGCGGTGGTGTCGGAACCGAGCGCGTACTTCCCGTCGATGGTGAAGCCGACCAGCGCATCGCCGTTCACCAACTCCACCGACGAGACCGAACCCACCTTGATACCGGACACCGTGACGTCGTTACCGGTCGTGATCCCGCCCGCCTCGGTGAACAGCGCCTCGTAGCGCAGCGAGGTCGCCCAGGAGATGAGCCGTTCCGGCTGCAGGCCGATCGTGATGACGAGGACGATGAGGACAACGCCGATGAAACCCGCCCTCATCAGCTGCGCACCGCGGTACTTGAGCATTACTCGTCCACGCACCTTCCCGTTTCTTGGCGGATCCACGGGAACACCACGGTGCGGCCCTCCAGGTCGCTCGCCCGGAACGTGACACCGCAGATGTAGTACGGGAAGAACGCCCCGTACGAGCCGACGCGCGCGAGCTTGCGGTAGATCTCGGGCAGGCGCTGGATCGTCGCGTCGAGGCGATCCAGGTCGTTGTTGACGAACGGGGCCAACCGGGCCAACTGGTCGACCGTGTTGTTCAACGGTGCCCGCCCGCGGCTGAGAAGGTCTGCGAGCGAGGTGGTTCCGTTGTCCAGGGATTCGATCGCGGTGCCGATCGGGTCACGGTCGGCGGACAGTCCCTCGATGAGTTGGCTGAGCCTGTCGATCGCGCCGGTGAATTCGTCACCGTCCTTGGACAGGGTGTCGAGCGTGTCGCGCAGGCTGTCGATCAACTGCTCGACGATCTGATTGTTGTCCGCCAGAGAATTGGTGAACGACGACGACTTCGAAAGCAGTGATTCCAGGGTACCGCCCTGGCCTTGCAGGATCTGGATCAGCGAGTTGGTGAGCCCGTTGACATCCTCTGGATTCAGGCCCTGGATAACGGGTTTGAGGCCGCCGAGCAGCAAGTCGAGGTCGAGCGCGGGTGCGGTGCGGTCGGCCGGTATCTGGGCGCCGGCCGGCAGGATGCGGGCCGAGTCAGGCGTATCGATCAGTTCCAGGTAGCGGTCGCCGACCAGGTTGAGATAGCGGATCGCAGCCTTGGTGCCGGTAGTGAGCTTGGTGTTGCGGTCGGCGTCGAACTTGACCAGGACCTTCCTGTCGGCCTGCAGCGACACGTTCTTCACCGTGCCGACCCTGATACCGGCGATCCGCACGCTGTCGCCCGCCTTCAGCCGCGACGCATCGACGAAGACGGCCGAATATCCGTCTGTCGAACCGGTTCTCGACTCGCTGAAGACCACGAACAAGAATGCGGTCAGCACCATCATGACCACTCCGAAGATGCTGAATTTGATCAGCGTGCCCGTTGAACGCGTCATCCTGGCATCCCAATCTGCGCGGTGTTGCGCGGCGGCCCGGGCAGCGGCCCGAACAGCCAGTTCTTGAGGCCCTCGGAGTTCAGCAGAATGCCCGCGTTGCCGTACTGGTTCGGGTTGGTTCCGACGTCACCGACGATCATCGGCGGCACGAACTCCGGCGGCAGTTCCGGCAGCCCCAATTCCGTGCAGTAGTCACGGCCCCCGCTCTTGGCGGCGACCTTCGGCAAGTCACGCGGATAGCGATAGCGCTCGACGCCGAGCGTCAAACCCGCGTTGACGATGACGCCGGAGTACTGCGGCCCGGACTTCGAGAACGGAACGAGTCCGCCGATTCCGCACCACAACGAGGCCTTGTTCCTGTTGAGCAGTTCGGCGGTCGGCACCAGGAGGTGTGTCACATCGGTCAGGCCCTGCCGATTTCCACCGATCACGTCGTTGCCGATATCGGCCAAACCTATTGCGCTGATCAAGAACTCGTCGAGGTTGTCCTGCTGGTCGACGATCGAATTGCTGACCTCCGTCGTGTTCTCGATTGTCGACAGCAGGTCCTGGGACCCGTCACCGTACGCGGTGAACGCCGGCACCGCCGCCTCGATGTCGTGCGCCAGGTTCGGCAGGCTCGGTTCGATCTTCGCCAGCAGGGCGTTGAAATCCTCCAGCGTCTGACCGAACTTCTCGCCCCGCCCGTTGAAGGCGGACGCGATCGCACCGAGTGTCTGGTTGAGCTTGGCCGGGTCGATCTTGTCGAGGACCTGAACCAGTTGCTGGAACACGGTATTGACCTCGACGGTCACATGCTTGCTTTGGATGACCTGCCCGGCGCGAAGTCGGTCCGCCGACGGGTCCGTCGGCGCGTTCATCTGGACGAACTTCGCGCCGAAGACGGTCGTCGAGGTGATGTCGACGTCGACGTTGCCCGGTATGAGCCGCAGCGCGGACCGATCCATCGCCAGGTGAAGCGCGGCGGTGCCGTCGGGACGCTCCTCGATCTTCTCGACCTGACCAACCTGGACGCCCCGCATCTTCACCTTGGCGTCGGGGTTCATCACCAGGCCCGCGCGATCCGAAATCACCGTCACCGGAACGGTATCGGCCCAGTCCCCGCGGAACAGGCTGATGGCCAGGGCGATGATCAGGCCGATGGCCACGATCAAGCCCAGACCCGTCAGGGGGCGAACGACACTGCTCTTCATCGGCGCGACCTATCCCGACAGGTTGAAGTTGCCGTTGGAACCGTAGATGGACAGTGAGACCAGCAAGGTGACCGATACGACGACCACCAGCGAGGTACGCACCGCGTTGCCCACAGCAACCCCCACACCCGA
>NZ_LZJE01000283.1:0-870 GCF_001666865.1 Mycobacterium sp. E136 | reverse complement strand
CC
Organism: Mycobacterium sp. E136; assembly: GCF_001666865.1. Lineage (NCBI taxonomy): Bacteria > Bacillati > Actinomycetota > Actinomycetes > Mycobacteriales > Mycobacteriaceae > Mycobacterium > Mycobacterium sp. E136. The sequence continues at coordinate 868 of NZ_LZJE01000283.1, read as the reverse complement.
GCGATCTGCTGGGCGCGTAGTTTCGGCGAGGTCGTCGCTGTCGGTGTTGAGGGCACCAGCTCCTACGGTGCAGGGTTGACACAGGCATTGCAGATCAACGACATTCACGTCGTCGAGGTCAACCGTCCCGACCGCTCGGCGCGGCGCCGCCAAGGCAAGTCCGACCCTCTCGATGCTTATAGCGCTGCTCGTGCGGTGTTGGCCGGCCACGGCCTTGCCGTGCCCAAAGACTCCCGCACCGGGGCCCTCAAAGCGCTGCTGATCGCTCGTCGCGGCGCGATCAAAGCCCGCACCGCGGCTATCCAGCAGATCAAGGACCTGCTTGTGACCGCCCCGGCCGATCTTCGGGAACGCTACCGCCGTTACCCCACCACCCTGCGTCTGGTCGAAGCGCTGGCCGGCTGCCGCCCCCGCGCACACGAGGACCCCACAACGGTATCGGTGCTGATCGCCTGTAAAGCGCTCGCGCAACGCATCGGGTACCTCGAGCGCCAAGACCGTGAGCTGACCGCTGAGCTCGACGCCTTGACCGCCGCGCTCAACCCCGCTTTGCGGGCGGCCTACGGAGTGGGCCCCGACACCGCCGCCCAACTGCTCATCACAGCCGGAACCAACAGTCACCGACTACGCAGCGAAGCAGCGTTCGCCATGCTGACTGGGGTCGCACCGATCCCGGCCTCATCGGGAAAAACCACCCGGCATCGGCTGTCCCGCGGCGGAGACCGCGCCGAGCGGTCGGGACGGTTGACCTCGACGACGTGAATGTCGTTGATCTGCAATGCCTGTGTCAACCCTGCACCGTAGGAGCTGGTGCCCTCAACACCGACAGCGACGACCTCGCCGAAACTACGCGCCCAGCAGATCGCGG
>NZ_LZJE01000282.1:0-654 GCF_001666865.1 Mycobacterium sp. E136 | reverse complement strand
TTCGCAAGAGACGTCAGCGTTCTGCTCAGCTCTTCCCACGCTCGAGCCTTGGGTTCCCATGCCTCGCGCGACAGTCTGCTCACTTCGCGGATGCGCCAAGGCGTGCGAAAACACGTTCTGTAGAAGGCCCAATGCGCTTCGAGCATCTCCTGCGGGTCCGGACCGAGCGCCGTCGCGCCGAGCCCTGCCGACTCGACGAACCCCACCATGTCGGGCGCTACTGCCAAATACACCTGATGTCCGCGGTGCAGCAACTCCCGGCCAACGGCAACGCAGGGCTCCACATCGCCACGACTTCCGTAGCTTGCCAGCACAAATCTCAGGGATCTGGCCATCCACTGCCCCCCTTCAAGTTGCGTGGACCAGAGAGTACATCGGGGTCGGCGGAGTCCCACGGCGACTACTGCTGGGGCGAGCCGGCCACTCCGGTGCCGCTGGCGGTGGCATGGCGTGGCCGGTCGAATTGGAACCGCGGCAGCCGTCGGCGCCATTGCGCCTCAGCAACAACAGTGAAAGGCTCCGCAAAAAAATGAGAGGGTAGGACGCGATGAAGCTTTTAATGGCCTGCTATGGGACGCGTGGTGACGTGGAACCCTGCGCCGCGGTTGGCCGTGAACTGCTGCACCGCGGGCACGAAGTGCACATGGCCGTCCC
>NZ_LZJE01000281.1:0-567 GCF_001666865.1 Mycobacterium sp. E136 | reverse complement strand
CGGGTTCCCGGATTGGCGGCCGAGTGGGGCGAAAGGCGGCCGTTTGTCGGCACACTGACGATGCAGTTGCCGACCGACGCCGACGAGGAGATTGCATCATGGATCGCCGCGGGAAAACCACCCATCTATTTCGGCTTCGGCAGCATCCCCGTCGACTTGGTCGAGTCTGCCGCCGACACGCTCGCCATGATCACCGCCGCCTGCTCGCAGTTGGGCGAGCGGGCGCTGATTTGCGCCGCTGGAATGGATGATTCCCGAGTCGCGCATCCGGATGACGTCAAGGTGGTCGGCGCGACAAGTTACGCGGCCGCCTTCCCCGCGTGCCGCGCAGTCGTCCACCACGGTGGCGCGGGCACGACGGCGTTGGCTCTGCGCGCCGGAATCCCACAGCTGATCCTGTCCACGGACCTCGATCAGACTCTCTGGGGAGTTCGGATCAAGCGACTGAAAGTCGGTACCAAGCGGCGCTTTTCGACTACGACCTCGGATTCGCTCCTAGCGGATCTGCGCACCATCCTCGGTCCACAGTACGTTTCTCGTGCCCGCGAGATGGCGGCCCGGATGACC
>NZ_LZJE01000280.1:0-6655 GCF_001666865.1 Mycobacterium sp. E136 | reverse complement strand
CCGCAACACATCGGCGACCTGGCGAGCGCGGTCGGCGCGCGGCCGCCGAAGCGGCGTCGGCTCGGGCTGCGACATGCGAAACACGCTAGGGGCGTCGCCGACCCGTCGCGCGGCCCCGAAAATCGCCGCGGAGCAGCAGCGTTCAATGCGCCGCCCGCGTCAGGCGGCTACCAGGCGAAAGTCCGGCGGATGACGCGTATGCGTCACCGCGGCCACGGGACGCGAATAACAATCGCGGTGAACAGAAGTGACGCGCTATTGCATGCAGCGCGAGAGCACCCGACCGAACTGCAACAGCCGTTGCATCTGAGCCAACCCGCCGTTGTCCACGGACTTGTAATAGCGGAACGACTCGCAGTAGATGTCGGATTCGGTGGCCGACCTCTGCCGTGAACGCGTGATCAGTTGGGTGTACATCCGCAGCCTGACCTCGGACAGCCGCCGGGTGTCGTCGTCGAGGACCTCGTATTCGGCGGTCAGCACGTGATCGGTGATCGTCGACAGCAGGATGGTGCGCACCGAGGCGTTGAGTACGCGACGGTCCCGATCGCTCGAGGACATCTCGTCGTCGGCGCGCCACATGATCAGCCGGCGCCCGTCGGTGAGCACGATCTCCTGCCACAGGGCCTGGTCCTCGTCACCCCACGGCTCGTCGGTGTAGCCGCGCGACATGATGAACGACCGGATCGTGGGCAGGTCCACCACCGACCGCAGTTGGTCGAGCGCGAGTTCGGGGTCGCGCAGATACACCCTCGCCGCTTCCTCGACGCTCGAGTACGGCGCCCAGTCCTGCGGTGTGGGCATCGGCTATCCCCCGCTCCTGTCACCTCGCACGGCCTGCGCGGCGGCCCGGATCTGTGGCGTCACGAGCATGACCTGTCCCAGCACGCCGTTGACGAAACCCGGTGAGTCATCGGTGGACAACTGCTTGGCGAGTTCGACGGCCTCGTCGACGGCCACCGGCTCGGGCACATCCTCGGCGTGCAGCAGTTCCCACACCGCCACTCGGAGGATGGCGCGATCGACCGCGGGCAACCGTTCGAGCGTCCAGCCCTGCAGGTGTGCGGCGATCAGATCGTCGATGTGGGCCGCGTGCTCGGTCACGCCGCGGGCCACCGTCAGTGTGTACGGGTTCAACGGCGATACGTCGGACTGCTTCTCCGCCAACGCATTGCGCGCCTCGGCCACCTCCGCTGAGGTCAGGCCGCGCGCCTCGGCTTCGAAGAGCAGGTCGACGGCGCGCTTGCGGGCCTGGTGCCTGCCCCGATCGCCTTTCCGGTCACTCACCCCGTCGCTCCGCTGCGCTCCGCTCGCCCCGGTCAGGCATTCACCCGGCCCAGGTAGCTTCCGTCGCGCGAATCGATCTTGAGCTTGTCGCCGGTGTTGATGAACAGCGGCACCTGGATCTCGGCACCGGTCTCCACCGTCGCCGGTTTGGTGCCCGCACTGGAGCGGTCGCCCTGCAGGCCCGGCTCGGTGTGGGTCACCTCGAGTTCGACGGTCACCGGCAACTCCAGGTACAGCGGATTGCCGTCGTGGAAGGCGATCTGCACCGGCATGCTCTCGAGCAGGAAGTCGGCGGCGCGGCCGACGAGCGACTCGGGCAGCGGGTGCTGTTCGTAGTCCTCGGAGTCCATGAACACGAAGTCCGAACCGTCGCGGTAGAGGTAGGTCGCGTCGCGGCGGTCGACCGTGGCGGTCTCGACCTTCACCCCGGCGTTGTAGGTCTTGTCGACGGTCTTACCGGACACCACGTTCTTGAGCTTGGTGCGCACGAACGCCGGCCCCTTGCCGGGTTTGACGTGCTGGAAGTCGGTGATTTGCCACAGCTGGCCGTCGATCACCAGGACGAGCCCGTTCTTGAAGTCGGCGGTCGTTGCCACGTTGGTAGTACTCCTGTCAGAGGATGGCCAGTTCCTTGGGGAACCGGGTGAGCAAGTCTGGAGCGTCGGGTCCGACGACGAGCGTGTCCTCGATTCGGACGCCGCCACGGTCGGGCAGATAGACGCCGGGCTCCACGGTCACCGCGGAGCCAGCAAGCAGTGTACCGACGGACGCGCCGCTGATCCCCGGCGCTTCATGGATCTGCAGGCCGACACCGTGTCCCAGCCCATGGGTGAAGTTCTCGACATAGCCGGCGTCCGCGATGACCTGCCGCGACGCGGCGTCGACGTTCTTGCACGCGACGCCGGGGCCGAGCGCCTCGCGGCCCGCCTTCTGCGCGGTGGCCACCAGGTCGTAGATCTCGCGCTGCCAGTCCGCGATCGGCGCCAGCACGAACGTCCTGGTCATGTCGGAGTGATAGCCGCACACCAGCGCGCCGAAATCGATCTTGACGAAGTCACCCGCGGCCAGCACGGCGTCGGTGGGCCGGTGATGCGGAATCGCCGAGTTCGCCCCGGCCGCCACGATCGTCTCGAACGACGGGCCGTCGGCGCCGTGTTCGAGCATCAGCCACTCGAGTTCGCGGGCGACCTCCTTCTCGCTGCGCCCGGCCCGCAGGCCGCCACGGTCGACGAGATCGCGCAGGGCCGCGTCCGCGGCCTCGCACGCCAACCGCAGCAGCGCGACCTCGCCGGCATCCTTGACCTCGCGAAGCGCCTCGACGGTCCCGGCGGCGCGCAGCAATTCGGTCTGCTCGCCGGCTGCCTTCGCCAAGGCCGCGAACGCGTCGACGGTCACCACGTGACTCTCGAAGCCGAGCTTGTGCACCCCGTCGGCGGCGGCGCGCCGCGCCAGATACGGGCCGCAAGGCCGCTCGATGACGATCTGAACGTCGGGGGCCTGCTGCGCGGCCTGCGTGCGGTAGCGCCCGTCGGTGGCCAGCACCGGCGTTTCGTCGTCGGCCTTGATGAGCAGCGCGGCGTTGGAGCCCGTGAACCCGCTCAAATAGCGCACGTTCACCAAGTCCGATACCAACATGGCATCGATCTCGGATTCGGCCAGCCGCTCGCGCAGCCGGTGCCGACGCTGTGAAATAGTCACGGTCGATGACGCTACTCGCTAAGGTGAGGCCCCATGAGTAAGTGGTTGCTGCGCGGACTGGTGTTCGCGACCCTGATGGTGATCGTGCGATTGCTGCAGGGCGCGCTGATCAACGGGTGGGAGACCAAAGCCGGTCTGATCAGCGTCGTGCTGGTGGTTTTGTTCGCCGTCGCGGTGTTCGTGTGGGGACTGGCCGACGGCCGGGCCGACGCCCGGGCCAACCCCGACCCGGACCGCCGGGGTGACCTGGCGATGACCTGGCTCCTGGCCGGCCTGTTCGCCGGGATCGTCAGCGGCGCGGTGGCCTGGTTCATCTCGATCTTCTACAAGGCCCTCTACGTCGAGGCGCTGGTCAACGAGCTCACCACGTTCGCGGCCTTCACCGCGCTGGTGGTGTTCCTGATGGCGCTCGCCGGCGTGGCGCTCGGCCGCTGGCTGGTCGACCGCAAGGCCGACCAGACCCCGCATCTGCATCACGCAGGGGACGACGACCGTGCCGACACCGATGTGTTTGCCGCGGTCAGCCAGCCGCGCGCCGATGAGACCACCACCGAGGGCGCGCCCCGCGAGGACCGGGCCTAACTCCAAGCACAGCGCTCCGTGAACCCGGACGAGTTCTGCACGTCCGATCAGTGGAGCGTGCTGTCGTCCGCGGCATCGAATTCCCAACTGGCCGGGGTGCTCGGCGGCTTCCTGATCACCGCGATCGCGCTGCTGTTCGACAAGAACAGTCGCGAAGGCGTGCACACGCTCGCGCTGTTCTCCTCCGCCGTTCTGGTTCTCATGCTCGACAGCTTCCTGTTCAGCTTGATCACCGGCACGCAGGTGCCCGACGGCGCGCGGCGGGCGACGTGCGCGATCGCCTGGACCCAGGGAGCGGTGTCGACCGGGATGCTGGCAGCCGGGGCGACGGCCCTTTTCGGCGGGCTCGGGTGGATGCTGGCCAGCCACGCCGTCAACAAGGTGAGCGATCAGGACCCCGCCGACGTCCGCGCGTACTGCTTTCTGGCCGAACTCGGCGGCTGGCTGACCTTCGCGGCCGCGATGACGGCGACGCTGATCGTGTCCGAGACGTCGATCGACTATCTGCGGTTCATGTGGGGCCACCGACCCGACGTGTGGATCGAGGGCACCATCGTCGTCGCGGCCGCGGCCTTCGTCATCGCCGATTTCGCGCTGGTGTACCTGCGCACCCGAACGTTGCGGAAATCGTTGGCCGACACCGGCGAACCGACGCTGCTCGAGTTGCGCTCGATCAAGTTCGCGACGGTTGGCACGGTGGTGCTCGCCATTGCCGGGTCATGGCTCGCGGTCAGCCTGGCACGCATCCCCGAGGCCTGGCTCACCGCGCCGAATCCCGCGATCGTGCTTTTCGTGCTGATGCTGACGCTGGTGCTGCCGACGGTGATCTCGACCGCGATCTGCTATTCGGTCGCCAGTACCGGCGGTTCGGGTTCCCCGTCGAGGCTGGCCAGGTACCGCAGGGCCAGCAGGTAGCCCTGCGCACCGAGGCCGACGATCACGCCGGTGGCCACCGCGCTCAGGTACGAACGGTGCCGAAACTCCTCGCGCGCGTGGACGTTTGAGATGTGCACCTCGATCAGCGGTGCACGCAGCTCACTGCACGCGTCGCGCAGCGCGACCGAGGTGTGGGTCAGCGCGCCCGCGTTGAGGATCACCGGATCCCCCGCGTCGGCGGCCGCGTGAATCCAACCCAGCAGGTCTGCCTCGTTATCGCTTTGACGCACAACGGCTTTGAGACCAAGGGCATCGGCCTCGCGCTCGATGAGCGCCACCAGCTCGTCGTGGGTGGTGCTGCCGTACACGTCGGCTTCGCGCCGGCCGAGCCGGCCGAGGTTGGGACCGTTGAGCACCAGCACCGTCTGGGTCATGACGTCACCGCTCCTATTTCTGCGTAGGCCGCCGCCAGAAGTGACGGGTCGGGCCCCTCCAGGCGTCCCGGTTTGGCGAGCCCGTCGAGCACGACGAAGCGAAGCACGCCCGCGCGGGTCTTCTTGTCGCCGGCCATGTTCTCCAGCAACTCGCCGAACGCATCGGGGTCGTAGGTGATGGGCAGCCCCAGCGAGGTCAGCACGGAGCGGTGCCGGTCGGCGGTCTCGTCGTCCAGGCGGCCCGCGAGCCGGCCGAGTTCGGCGGCGAACACCAGGCCCACCGAGACGGCGGCGCCGTGGCGCCACTGGTAGCGCTCGCGGCGTTCGATCGCGTGGGCGAGCGTGTGGCCGTAGTTGAGGATCTCGCGCAGTTGCGATTCCTTCTCGTCGGCGGCGACCACCTCGGCCTTGACCGCGATCGCGCGCCGGATCAGCTCGGGCAGGACGGTGCCCGCCGGATCGAGCGCGGCCTCGGGGTCGGCCTCGATCAGGTCGAGGATCCTGGGGTCGGAGATGAACCCGGCCTTGACGATCTCGGCCATGCCCGCCACGAGTTCGTTGCGCGGCAACGTCTCCAGCGTCGCGAGGTCGACGAGCACGGCAGCCGGCTGATGGAACGCGCCGACCAGGTTCTTGCCCGCGTCGGTGTTGATGCCGGTCTTGCCGCCGACCGCGGCGTCGACCATGCCGAGCAGCGTGGTCGGCACGTGCACGATGTCGATTCCGCGCAACCAGGTGGCGGCGGCGAAGCCTGCGACGTCGGTGGCCGCTCCCCCGCCGAGGCTGACGATCGCGTCCTTGCGGCCCACCCCGATGCGGCCGAGGACTTCCCAGATGAACCCGACGACGGGCAGGTCCTTACCCTTCTCGGCGTCGGGGATCTCGATGCGGTGTGCGTCGATGCCCTTGTCCGCCAGCGCGGTTCGGATGACCTCGGCGGTCTGCGCCAACGTCGGCTGATGCAGGACAGCGACCTTGTGCCGGCCCTCGAGCACGCGCACGAGGTCGCCGAGCAGTCCGGTGCCGACGATCACCGGGTAGGGCGGGTCGACGAGCACCTCGATGGTGACGGGGTTGGCCACGGGTTCAGTCACGGTTGACCTTCGGATTGCGGGCGGCGACCGCCGCCGGTGACGGCGGGGCCTCGGTACTGGGTTCTGCGGTCAGCGACGACGGACTCCTGCGCCACGGCGAGCGGCGTTTACGCCGCGATGGGTGTGAGCCGTCGGGATTCTCGAGGCGGGTCACGATGTAGCGCACCACCGCGCCCGGGTTGCGCCGGTTGGTGTTGACCCGAATGGTCGCCACCTGGCGGTAGAGCGGAACGCGTTCGGACATCAGCGCTTTGAACTTCTCGCCGCGGTCGCCGCCCTCGAGCAGCGGACGCACGGTGCTCCCGCCGGTGCGGCGCACACCTTCGGCGGCGCTGATCTCCAGATAGATGACCGTGTGCCCGGCCAATGCCTCGCGCACGCCGGGTGTGGTGACGGCGCCACCACCCAGCGACAACACACCGTCGTGGGTCTGCAGCGCCGCGCGGATCACCTCTTCCTCGATCCGCCGGAACTCCTTCTCACCGTCGGTGGCGAAGATGTCGGCGATCGTGCGGCCCGTGGTCTCCTCGATCGCGGCGTCGGTGTCGAGCAGCGAGAGGTCGAGCGCCTTGGCCAGTCGCCGCCCGATGGTCGACTTACCCGAACCGGGCAGCCCCACCAGCACTGCGCGCGGCGCCATCAGCCCGAAGCCTGGACCCGTTGCGTGGCGGGCTCGCGCGCGGC
>NZ_LZJE01000279.1:0-4476 GCF_001666865.1 Mycobacterium sp. E136 | reverse complement strand
TGACGTTCAACCGGGCGATCGAAGACCGCGCGGCCGCCGAGCGCACCTTTGCGGTGTCCGCGCCGACCATGCCCGCCGGCACCAGGCCGGGAGCCATCGACTCCGGCGGCAACACCGGCGCCCCGGGGATGGGGGCGATGGGCGCCTCCGGCGGCGGAGCGGCTGGCGGCAGTGGATCCTCCACGGCGGCCGGGATGTCGACGACGGCGACGGGCGGTTCCTCGGGCGGCGCAGGAAGCTCGGCCGGTGGCGGGGCCGGTGGGGCCGCGGGCGCCGGCGGAGCGGCAGGACGGGGAGCCGCTGCGGCAGCGAGATCCGGCGACGATTTGGCGGCCGGACTCGGTTCGGCGGGAGTGGACACCTTCCCCGGGGCCAGCTGCATGCTGATGGCCGCCGACACCGACACAACGAAGGTGACGGTTCCCGCTGCCAGCATCGCCAGCGGGCCGGTCTGGGCGGGCTGCCGTTGACGTTGTGTGCCCGCCCTGAGCGGCCGATCGGTGGCCGCCACCGGTTGGCCGCTGTCGGCCGAGGCGAGCGCGGCGCCGCGGGCCAGGGCCAACTCGGCCTCGGCGGGTGCGAACACCGGCACCGACAGCACGGTTTCGAGCCGGGGCATGATGGCGTCCAGGTCGGCACCCGAGCCGACGAGTACCAACGCCTCGGGCCGCCACTCGGCGGTGGCGAAGACGGTGTTCAGCCAGCGAATCAACGATTCCTCGCTGTCGATCGCATGGTTGACGGCGGTCTGCACCGCACCTTCTCCCGTGTGCACGATCAGCGCTATGACCGCGTCGTATTCGATGACGCACACCGCGGTGACGACGTTGCCGATCAAATCGGCGACACCCCACGCCAACGCCTCCGACGCCTCGGGCAGCTGAATCGCGGCGACGTTGTCGAATCCGCATTCGCGTAACGACCTCAGCAGCAGCGCCGCTTCGGTTTCGGCGTCGTCGCTCCACGTCACACCGATCGTGTGCAACCGGTGGCCGCGGTTGGCGGCCACGGCCTCGGCCCGCAATACCGCCGCTGCGGCCTCGTCGGATGTGTGCCGCGGAGAGCACCGGCGGGTGGGAGGGATCTCAATGGCATCGCGGTCGACTGTGGGGCCATCGGCGCCCTGTCCTTCGACGAGGACAAGGCCGATGGCAGATGGTGTCACCGACAAGCCCAGTACGGCGTCCACTCACACCCTTTCGGACGTCCACTTACCGGGGTGACGGTAACAGCACTGCGCCTCGCCCATTTTCCGGGGAGTCGGCCCGTGGCTCATTCGCATTGAATCGAAATGTGCTGTGCCGCTGAAACTCCTGTAAGCGAAGTCCGAACGTCTTTGCCGAGGCAATTGTTCGCTATCCCGCACCAGGTGCAGATGGCCGTGGCAGGGTGAACACACATGGCGGCAGTCGAGCAGGCGGAGGGCGGGCCCAGCGGGCGCACGGTACTTGGTCACCCGATCGGCCTGACGAACCTGTTCGGGGTGGAGCTGTGGGAGCGGTTCTCGTTCTACGGGATGCTCACGATTCTCGGCTACTACCTCTATTACTCGGTCACCGACGGCGGTCTCGGACTTCCGCAGAGCACCGCCACCGGCATTGTCGGCGCCTACGGCGGGCTGGTCTACCTGTCGACCGTGCTCGGCGGGTGGATCGCCGACCGGTTACTGGGCATGGAGCGGACGGTTTTCTACGGCGGCTTCGTGGTGATGCTGGGCCATATCGCCTTGGCCATCGTTCCCGGGCTGACGGGCGTGGCCGCGGGCCTGGTGCTCGTCGCGCTCGGTTCCGGCGCGCTCAAGGCCAACGCATCGTCGCTGCTGGGCACGCTCTACGACAAGGGCGACCCCCGATGCGACGGCGGGTTCACCCTGTTTTACCTGGGCATCAACCTCGGCGCCTTCATCGGCCCGCTCATCACCGGGTTGTTGCAGACCCGGATCGGATTCCACTACGGGTTCGGTGCGGCAGCGGTCGGCATGGCGTTGGGGTTGACGCAGTACGTCGTCTTCCGGCGCAATCTCGGTGATCATGGCCGCTATGTTCCTAATCCCCTGCCCCGCAACGTCTTCGGGCGGCTGGGATTGATCGCCATCGCGGCCGCGGTACTGATCGGCGCCGTGTTCGCGACGGGCGTGGTCAAGCTGTCGAATCTGTCGCATGTGACGACAGGGGTCCTCGTCGTGGCGTCGGTGGCCTACTTCGCGGTGATGCTGACCAGCTCCAAAGTCACGACGGTCGAGCGCACCAGGGTCCGTGCGTTCATTCCGCTGTTCGTCGCCAACGCGGTGTTCTGGTCGCTGTTCCAACAGATCTTCACCGTGCTGGCCGTGTACTCCGATGAGCGCATGAACTGGTCCATCTTCGGGTGGACCGCGCCATCGAGTTGGATCGGCTCGATCGAACCGGTGTGGATCATCACGCTGTCGCCACTTTTCGCGGCGATGTGGACACGGCTCGGCAGCCGTGCTCCGACGACGCCGCGGAAATTCGCCTACGGCGTGATCGGGATGGGCTTGGCTTTCCTGCTTTTTCTCCCGATGGCGGGCACCAGCGGCGAGGCGGTGCCCGCGCTGTACATCGTCGGCGTGATGGCGGTGTTCGCGATCAGCGAGTTGATGCTTTCACCCATCGGGCTGTCGGCCACCACAAAGCTTGCGCCCGAGGCATTTCGGGCGCAGATGATGGCGCTGTACTTCTTCTCCGTCGGGATCGGCACGGCGATGTCCGGTGTGTTGGCCGGTTATTACAAGCCGACTCACGAGTTCGCCTACTTCGGCATCATCGGGGTGGTCGCGGTTGCGGCCGGTGTCATCGTGTTCGCGCTCGCGCCGTGGATCAGCCGCCACATGGAAGGTGTGCACTGACGCCGGGTTCGGGCGACGGCTATGCGGCCAGAATCTCCTGCAGCAGTGTGGGTTCGACATTGCCACCGGAGAGAACGACCACCGTTCGGCCCGCCGGACCGGCCTGCTTGCGGTAGGCAGCGAGCGCGACCGCACCGCTGGGTTCGCTCACCAGATGCGCTCGGTGCGCGAGTTCGCGTACTGCGGAACGAATTTCGTCCTCGGTCACGGTGACCATGTCATCGAGCACCCGTTGCAGATGAGCGAAGGTCAACTCCGACGGTTGCGAACGCAGCCCGTCGGCGATGGTGCGGTTGCGGTCCTGGATGGACCAGTCGACGCGATGCCCGACGCTGAGGCTCTGGGCCGTGTCGGCGGCGAGTTCGGGTTCGACGCCGATCACTTTCGCGTTGGGGCACAGCGCCTTGACCGCCGTGCCGATACCCGAGGCGAGGCCGCCACCACTGACCGGTATCAGCACCGTGTCGACCGTCGGTAGGTCCTCGGCGATCTCCAACCCGATCGTGCCCTGTCCGGCGATGATGTCGGGGTGATCGAACGGCGGTATCAGCACCCCGCCGGTTTCCTCCACCAGTTCGGCGGCGACCCGTTCCCGTTGTCCCGCAGCACATAACACGACCGTCGCGCCGTGATTGCGGGTGGCCGCAACCTTGACCTCCGGGGTCTCCTCCGGCATCACGATGTGGGCGGGGATCGCGTATACCGCCGCTGCGTAGGCCACTGCCTGGGCGTGGTTCCCGCTGGAGTAGGCGACCACTCCCCTGGTGCGTACGGATTCGTCGAGATGCCCGATCGCGTTGAACGCACCGCGCACCTTGAACGCTCCGATCGACTGCAGGCTCTCGGGCTTCACCCACAACGGGCGGTCGTCGTCGCCGGCCCACGGTGCCGGTAGCAGCGGCGTCCGCAGCACGAAGGCGCGAATACGCGCGGCGGCCTGCTCGATGTCTTCGAGTGTCACCAAATCCACCCCACCAGTGTGCTCCCAGTGCCGGGATCGGCCCCGAGCGTGAATCGGGATTTGTCAGACCTCGAATGTATGTTCGAGACATGTCGGGGACGGCGTTGCAGGCGGCGATATCGGCGCTGCGTGCGGCTTATGAGGAGGTGGCCGCCTGCGATGTGGATCTGTTGACCCGGCATGAGTTGGTGGCTGCGCTTGATGAGTGGGAGACGTTGTCGTGTCAGCTCCCGACGATGGGTCACCGCTTGTTGGCTCGTCTGCAGTGTGAGACGACGCCCAATGAGATGGGTGCTCACACCTGGAAAGAAGTGCTGCGGGTGCGCTACCGGATCTCGACGAGCGAGGCGCATCGGCGGTTGACCGAGGCCGAGCTGCTGGCCCCGCGCCAGGCGGTGACCGGGCCGTCGCTGCCACCGGCCCTGCCCGCCACCGCCGCTGCCCAATCTTCGGGGCTGATCAACACCGACCATGTCGAGGTCATTCGCAAATCGATCACCAAACTGCCCAGCTGGGTGGACGCGCCCACCCGCGAGCAATTCGAACTCGACCTGGTCCGCACCGCGGTCAAGGTCGGGCCCAAAGAACTCACCGACACCGCCGACCTCACACTGTTTCTGCTCGACCAAGACGGCCCCGAGCCCACCGA
>NZ_LZJE01000278.1:0-2873 GCF_001666865.1 Mycobacterium sp. E136 | reverse complement strand
GTCGTGTGCAAACACGCACGCTCGCCGAGACGGGGCCAGATCACGCCGCTCGCCGAGATGGGGCCAACTCACACCGATGCGCGGTAAGCGGCGACGATCGGCTCGAGTTCCTCGGGCGTCGCGCCGTGCATGATGAGCGCGTCGGCGCCGTAGTCGAACTCCTTGCGGACCCGGTTGACGCACTGCTGCGGCGATCCGGTCGCGGCGGGCTCCAACCATTCGTCGGGAATCAACGTCGCGATGTGTTCGATCTGTTCGGCCGACGCCTTGTGGTCGATACCGCCTGGAATCGACTGGACGACCTTGTCGTCGCGGAAGCGTTGCAGCACAGCCGGATCCCAGCCGTTCGTCTTGACCAGAAGATCGCCGTAACCCTGCAGGTAGGTCGCCAGCCGGGCCACGGTCTTCTTCAACCGCAGCTCCTCGGGCAGATGGTCGCCGACCGTGGCGAAGCACGACCACACCCGCACACTGGCCGGATCGCGGCCCGCCTGTTCGGCGGCGTCCTTGACCGTCTTGACCGCGCGCTGCAGCGTCTCCGGCGTGAAATAGGTGTGCAGGATGACGTCGTCGAACGCCCGACCGCCCAGCGCCAGCGTCTGCGGGCCGAACGCCACCACCGCCAGCCGGATGTCCTCACGGAAGTCCGGATCGAGGAACAGCACCTGATACTTGCCGATCGGTCCGTCGTGGTTGAAGATCACCTCGCCGTTCCACAACCGCCGCATGACCTGCGCGAAGTCCTCCATCTGAGCGGTCGTGACCGACGGGATGCCGAACGCCGCATACATCGCGGCCACCCCGCGACCGATGCCCAGCGTGAACCGGCCCCCCGATAGCCGGTGCATCGTCGTCGCCCACGATCCGGTGATCAGCGGGTGGCGAGTGTTGTGATTCGTTGCCGCCGTGGCGATCTGCATACGCGACGTGACCGCGCACGCCGCACCCACGAGCGACGACGCCTCCTTGACGTTCCACCGCTCGGAGATAAACGCGGTGCCGAACCCGAGCTCCTCGCCGCGACGGGCCTCGTCCATCAGCGTCGACGGCCCCTCGCCCCCGGCACCCGCCAACAGGTAATAGCCCAGTTCGTCGAGCACTCGTTCGGTCACGCCCAGACTCCTTGCTTGTAGCCGCAGTTCCACACCTCGACGATCCTGCCGTCGACCACCCGGAAGACTTCCATACTGCCGATCGTGGTCTGCGTGCCGTCCTTCATCTTGATCGGCGACTGGTAGACGATCGCGACGTGTTCCCCGTCGTCACCGGCGACCACGAGGTTCAGATCGAACCGGATACTCTCGGACACCGCCCACATGTCGACCACCCGGCGCACCGCCTGTTCGTGAGTCAGGACGTGCGCCGGCTCCCCCACCTCATGGCGGACCACCGTCTCGCCCAACAGTTCGTCGGCCAGCGCAAAATCCGCCTTGTTCCACGCCACCAGGTTGTAAAGCTCGACCACCTCGCGGGCGGACCGGGTCATCCGAACACCTCCAGGGCGTCGATCGCGTCGATCGCCGCCACCGCACGGTCGGTGAGCGTCAGGCACAGGCGCCGCGACCGTTCCGGCATCGCGTCCCACCCGTTGAGCGTGATGACCGGGAGCACCATCAGGTAGACGGCCGCAAACCGGTAGTGCCGCCACGCCTCGTCGAATCCGTAGTCCGCAACGCCGTGCGCGGCGAGACGGTCGAGATACTCACGCAACAGTGCCTCGTCGCGTCCGTCGCGCACCGCGGTCGGCAGACCTTGGGTGACGAGGTACGCCACGTCGGCCGCGCCGGCGCCGCGGGCGGTGAACTGAAAGTCCACCACCTTCATGCGGTCGCCGGAGAAGAAGAGGTTGTCGGCACGAATGTCACCGTGCAACAACATGTCCCGTTCGGTGAGAACGGGCAGCGCCGCCACCGCGCGCTCGGTGAATCGTTCGGCGAACGTGGCCACCGCAGGCGGCACGCTCGCCGAGGTGTGCGCGCGGTAGATCTCCCACCCCGGCCCGAACGCCGGCAACAGCAGATCCCGTGCGATCGGGGTGTCGATGCTCGGGAACTGCTCCGACACAGCGAGTCCGGGCGACCACGCGTGCAGCCCCGCGAGCTGTCCGATGCAGATGCGGGCGCGGTCCATGGACAGCCCGGCGAGATGGTCGGCGTTGTCCCAATCCGAGAGGTCTTCGAGCAGGAGCACGAAATCCACGCCGTCGTCGGCCATCCGGGCGGCATACACACGCGGCGTGTCCATCGGGGCGCGCCCGGCCACGTCGCGATAGAAGGACAACTCGCGCCGGTACCCACCCAGCAGTTCCATCGCACCGCGTGCCTCCGAGACCGCGGGGAGCTTGGCAATCAGGCTCGACGGCACGCCGGTGCCGGTCAGGTGCAGCCGGTACAGCAGCGACGAGAAGCCGCTGTCGATCGCGATCTGCTCGGCGCGGACGTCGTCGACCGTCGCCCCGTCGAGCCCCGCATCGAGGCGCAGCGCCATGGTCAACCAGCCGGCGTCAACCTCGTCGATGCCATCCGGCACCGCGGCCGTACTCGCCGTCACCGGGCGCCCTTCCCGCCGACCGCCGCCAGGAATCGCTCCGATGAGCGCTGCACGCCGCCCGCGAACAGGTGGCCGACGTGACTTCCGCGGTGCCAGTACAGTTCGCCGCCCCACCGCTCGTGCAGACGCTCGGCCGGTTCTCGTCGCGCCATCTGGTCGTGCCAGGCGCCGACGATCAGCCGCTGCTCGGGTGGCGCGCTGGGCTCGACTGCCTGATAGTCGACGACCGACATGACCCGCTCGACGGGCTCCGATTGCAACAACTCGATCGTGTCGCGCACCGACGGACCCCACCGTCCCAGATGCGCGGCGATCATCGCGTT
>NZ_LZJE01000277.1:0-1361 GCF_001666865.1 Mycobacterium sp. E136 | reverse complement strand
GGGCGGCGCCGCCGGCGGCCTGCGCGGCCAGCCAGGACCGCAGCACCGGAAGGCTGAGGCCGCCCGGTCCGGCGTCGTGGCCGCGCTCGGCCATGAACCCGAACAGCGCGCGGAGGTCACCGAGGTACGCGCGACGGGTGTGCTCGGAGCGGCCTCGCTCCAGCGCGAGGTACTCGTCGAACTCCTCGAGTACGGCTTCCACGAATCCCACCGTGGCAGAGGCCGGCCGCAACGCTCAGGTGACGCGCCGCAGCGTGTCCGGAGTGAGATCGGCCAGGGTGGGATAGCCGTCGACGGCCATGGTCAGATCGGCTTCGGCCAGCAGCGAGCGCAGCACGTGAACGACCCCGTCCACACCGCCGAGCGCCAGCCCGTAGGCGTAGGGCCGCCCGACCCCGACGGCGGTCGCGCCGAGCGCGAGCGCTTTCACGATGTCGGAGCCGCTGCGGATGCCCGAGTCGAACAACACGGGCAGCCCGTCGGCGGCCTCGACCACGCCGGGCAGGCAGTCGATGGCCGCCAGTCCGCCGTTGGCCTGTCGTCCGCCGTGATTCGAGCAGTAGATCGCGTCGACGCCGCCGTCCTTGGCGCGGCGCGCGTCGTCGGGATGACAGATGCCCTTGACGATGAGCGGCAGGTCGGTCAACGAGCGCAGCCACGGCAGGTCGTCCCACGTCAGCGGGTTACCGAAGAGCCCGACCCAGTGCAGGACGGCGGCTTGCGGGTTCTCCTCGGGCGACTGCGCCAGCCCAGCGCGAAACACCGGGTCGCTGGTGTAGTTCGACAGGCACCGTCCGCGCAGCTGCGGGAAGTTCGACGTCGACAGGTCACGGGGTCGCCAGCCCGGCACCCACGTGTCGAGCGTGACGATGATCCCCTTGTATCCGGCGGCTTCGGCGCGGTGGACGAGGCTCGCGGCCAGCTCCCGGTCGGTCGGCGTGTAGAGCTGGAAAAAGCCGGGGGTGTCGCCGAATTCGGCGGCGACATCCTCGAGCGGGTCCTCGGTGAGCGTCGAGACGACCATCGGCACACCGGTCCTGGCCGCCGCGCGGGCCGTGGCCAGGTCACCGTGACCGTCCTGGGCGCAGATGCCGATCACCCCGATCGGCGCCATGAACACCGGCGACGGCAACTTCAGCCCGAACAGATCGACGGTGAGGTCGCGGTCGCGGGTCGCGCGGAACATCCGCGGCATCAGGCCCCAGTTGTCGAACGCGGTGCGATTGAGCCGCTGGGTCCGTTCGTCACCGGCTCCCCCGGCGACGTAGGAGTACACCGACGGCGGCATCGCCGACTCCGCCTTGGCTTCCCACTCCGCGAAGGTCATCGGCAGGTTCGGCACGATGCCGGAGAGGCCTTGC
>NZ_LZJE01000276.1:0-8430 GCF_001666865.1 Mycobacterium sp. E136 | reverse complement strand
AAGATGGCGCCGTCGCTGATCCGGTCGCAGGTCGCGTCCAGCACCGCGCCGAAACGAGTGCCTCCACCGCGCTGACGGGCCATCGCCCCGTCGAGCATGTCGGCGAGCACGAAGATCCACACCGCGACCGAACCCCACCACAGCTGACCGATCGGATACAGCGTCAGCGCGGTGGAGGCACTCGTTTCGGCGCGGTGCTGGACGCGACCTGCGACCGGATCAGCGACGGCGCCATCTTCTGCGGTCTGCTGTGGTGGGCGGCGTTCGGGATGCGGAGCACCTCGCTGGTCGTCGCGACGGCGATCTGCCTGGTGACGTCGCAGGTGATCTCCTACATCAAGGCCCGCGCCGAAGCCAGCGGGCTGTCGGCGGAGGGCGGCCTGATCGAGCGCCCGGAACGGCTGATCATCGTGCTGGTCGGCGCGGGTCTATCCGGCCTCTTCGGAGTGGTGTGGCTGCTGCACATCGCGATGTGGGTGCTGGCGGTGACCAGCCTGGTGACCCTCGGGCAGCGCGTGCACAGCGTGCGCACCTCTCCCGGGGCGATGGACCGAATCGCCAAACCCGACACCACCAACGCCGGCGGCGACAAACCGGAGGCGGGCGAGCCGTGACGACCACCCCCTCGGGACCGACGGCCAGTGCCAACCCGTTGGGTGGCCGGTTGGCGGACTGGGGGTACGCGGCCGGCTGGCGGGTGGTACGCGCAATGCCGGAGTTCTTCGCCCGCAACACTTTCGACGCCGGGGCACACTTCGCGGCCCGTGGTGGCGGGCCCGAACAGCTACGCAAGAACCTGGCGCGGGTCGTCGGCGTGCCGCCCGAACAGGTGCCCGACGGGCTGATTCGTGCTTCGCTGGCCTCCTACGCCCGATACTGGCGGGAGGCATTCCGGTTGCCGACGATGGACCACGAGGCGCTCGGCCGAGAGTTGGTCGTGGACGACATCGACCTACTCTGGGGCGCGCTCGACGCCGGCCGCGGCGCGGTGCTGTCCCTGCCGCACAGCGGCAACTGGGACATGGCCGGAGTCTGGCTGGCCCGGAACTACGGCACGTTCACCACGGTGGCCGAACGGCTCAAACCCGAGTCGTTGTACAACCGTTTCGTCGAATACCGGGAGGGCCTCGGCTTCGAAGTCGTTCCTCTGACCGGCGGTGACCGCCCGCCCTTCGAAATCCTCGCCGAGCGGTTACGCGACAACCGACCCATATGCCTCATGGCCGAGCGCGACCTGAGCCGCAACGGGGTCGAGGTGGAATTCTTCGGCGAACCCACGCGCATGCCCGCCGGCTCGGCCAAACTCGCGATCGAGACCGGGGCGGCGCTGTTCCCGGTGCACTGCTGGTTCGAAGGCGATGGTTGGGGCATGCGGGTCTATCCCGAGATCGACACGTCCTCGGGCGACGTCACCGCGATCACCCAGGCGTTGGCCGACCGGTTCGCCCGCAACATCGCCGCCCATCCCGCCGATTGGCACATGATGCAACCGCAGTGGCTGGCGGACCTGTCGGCCGAGCGGCGCGCGAAGCTGGAGGCCAGCCCGTGAGAATCGGCATGGTCTGCCCGTACTCGTTCGACGTGCCCGGTGGGGTGCAGTCGCACGTGCTGCAGCTGGCCGACGTCCTGCACGGCCTGGGCCACGACGTCAGCGTGCTTGCGCCGTCGTCACCGGGCGCCCAGCTGCCCGACTACGTCGTCTCGGGCGGCAAGGCCGTTCCGATTCCGTACAACGGATCCGTCGCGCGGCTGCGGTTCGGACCCGCGACGCACCGGCTGGTCAAGCGCTGGATCGCCGAAGGCGACTTCGACGTGCTGCATCTGCACGAGCCCAACGCCCCGAGCCTGTCGATGCTGGCGCTCAACATCGCCGAGGGGCCGATCGTCGCGACATTTCACACCTCGACCACAAAGTCGTTGACGCTCACCGTATTCGAGCCGATCCTGCGCCCGATGCACGAGAAGATCGTCGGCCGCATCGCGGTGTCCGACCTGGCTCGTCGCTGGCAGATGGAGGCCCTGGGCAGCGATGCGGTGGTGATCCCCAACGGTGTCGACGTAGCGGCGTTCGCGTCGGCGCCGCTGCTCGACGGCTACCCCCGAGCGGGAAAGTCGGTGCTGTTCCTGGGGCGCTACGACGAACCCCGCAAGGGCATGGCGGTGCTGCTGCGCGCGCTGCCGACGCTGGTCGAGCAGTTCCCCGACGTCGAGATCCTCGTCGTCGGCCGCGGGGACGAGGACGAATTGCGCGACGACGCCGGCGAACTCGCCTCACATCTGCGCTTCCTCGGACAGGTCGACGACGCGGACAAGGCGTCGGCGATGCGCAGCGCCGACGTGTACTGCGCACCCCATACCGGCGGCGAAAGCTTCGGCATCGTGCTCGTCGAGGCGATGGCGGCCGGCACCGCGGTGGTGGCCAGCGACCTCGACGCGTTCCGTCAGGTGCTCGACGACGGTGCGGCGGGCCGCCTGGTTCCTGTCGACGACGCAGCAGCCCTGGCCGATGGGCTGATCGAGGTGCTCGCCGACGATGCGGCGCGTGAGCGTTATGTCGCGGCGGCGACCCACGCGGTGCGGCGTTACGACTGGTCGGTGGTGGCCCGCCAGATCATGCGTGTGTACGAGACGGTCTCGGGCTCGGGCACCAAGGTCACGGTCTCCGGCGGTGACGGCGGTGGCAAGGCCAGAACGGCGAGAACGGCGAGGACCAGGAAGGCGACCGGAGGCGTTCGGTGATCACCTGGATCGTCGTGATCACGCTGGCGGCGCTGGTGGTGCTCATCCTGGCGGTCGGCGGGTGGGCCTTGCAGACGGCCAACCGCCTGGACCGCCTGCACGTGCGATACGACCTGTCCTGGCAGGCGCTCGACGGCGCGTTGGCCCGCCGCGCGGTCGTCGCCCGTGCGGTCGCTGTCGACGCCTACGGCGAGGGACCGGATGCCGCCCGGCTGGCCGCACTGGCCGACGCCGCCGAACGGTCACCTCGGCCGGGGCGCGAGGGCGCGGAGAACGACCTGTCGGCCGCGCTGGCCCAGGTGGACCTGGCGACGCTGCCGCCGCCTCTGGTCACCGAACTGTCCGACGCCGAAGCGCGGGTGGTGCTGGCCCGCCGCTTTCACAACGACGCCGTGCGCGACACCCTCGCGCTGCGCGAACGGCCGGTGGTGCGTCTGCTGCGGCTCGGCGGAACCGCTGCGCTGCCAACGTATTTCGAGATCGTCGAGCGACCCGAGACGGTACCGGAGGTCGGCCGCAGGTGAGTTGGCGCACGTCGGCGCGAGTGGTTCTGCTCGACGAGGCCGGCGCCGTGCTGCTATTCCGCGGCTCGGACCCCGGACTGGCCGACGCGCCGCGCTGGTGGTTCACCGTCGGCGGTGCGGTGGAACCGGGGGAGGAGCTGGCGGACGCCGCGGCGCGGGAGATCGGCGAGGAGACCGGTCTGCGCGTGGCCGCTGCCGACCTGGTCGGACCGCTGTGGCGGCGTCAGGCGGTGTTCGAGTTCGACGGCGCGGAGATCCGCAGCGAAGAGCTGTTCTTCGTGTATCGCGCGACGCGGTTCGAACCCTCGGTCGGCGGTCACACCGCCCTCGAGCGGCGCACGATTCACGGCTATCGCTGGTGTGATGAGACAATGATCCAAGAGCTGGTCGCCAATGGCGAAACCGTCTACCCGCTGCAACTCGGCGAGTTGCTGGAACAGGCCAATGCGGTCGCCGACGCGCGCGGGGGCGGTGCGCATCAGCAGTTGCAATCGATCCGCTGAAGTGCGGAATCAACACATTTGCGACCGCGTTTAGACTGGATCAGTAGCGATTCGGAGGAGATAGCAGTGGATACCGCACCGAACGGGTCGGTGACCCAAACCGGAACAGCCCGGGTGAAGCGCGGCATGGCCGAGATGCTCAAGGGTGGCGTGATCATGGACGTCGTCACGCCCGAGCAGGCCCGGATCGCCGAGGGCGCCGGTGCGGTGGCGGTCATGGCGCTCGAACGGGTGCCCGCCGACATCCGCGCCCAGGGTGGCGTCGCCCGCATGAGTGATCCCGATCTCATCGAGGGCATCATCTCGGCGGTCACGATCCCGGTGATGGCCAAGGTCCGCATCGGCCACTTCGTGGAGGCGCAGATCCTGCAGAGCCTCGGCGTCGACTACATCGACGAGTCCGAGGTGCTGACCCCCGCCGACTACACCCACCACATCGACAAGTGGAAGTTCACCGTGCCGTTCGTGTGCGGTGCGACCAACCTCGGCGAGGCGCTGCGCCGCATCACCGAGGGCGCGGCGATGATCCGCTCGAAGGGCGAAGCCGGCACCGGCGACGTGTCCAACGCCACCACCCACATGCGCCAGATCGGCGGCGAGATCCGACGGCTCACCTCGCTGTCGGAGGACGAACTCTACGTCGCCGCCAAGGAACTGCAGGCGCCCTATGACCTGGTGGTCGAGGTGGCCCGGGCCGGCAAGCTGCCCGTGACGCTGTTCACCGCCGGTGGCATCGCGACCCCGGCCGACGCGGCGATGATGATGCAGCTCGGCGCCGAGGGCGTGTTCGTCGGGTCGGGCATCTTCAAGTCCGGCGATCCCGCGGCGCGTGCGGCGGCGATCGTGAAGGCCACGACGTTCTACGACGATCCCGACGTGCTGGCCAAGGTGTCGCGCGGGCTGGGTGAGCCGATGGTCGGCATCAACGTGGAGGACGTCGCGGCCCCTCACCGGCTCGCCGAACGCGGCTGGTAAGCGGACCGGATGGCGATCGAGAAGATCCTCGACCTGGAGCAGCTCGAGGTCAACATCTATCGGGGCAGCGTGTTCAGCCCCGAATCCGGTTTTCTGCAGCGCACTTTCGGCGGACACGTCGCGGGGCAGTCACTGGTTTCGGCGGTGCGCACGGTCGACCCGGAGTTCGAAGTGCACTCGTTGCACGGGTACTTCCTCCGCCCCGGCGACGCCAAAGCGCCGACGGTGTACATCGTGGAGCGCCTGCGCGACGGCGGGTCGTTCGTGACGCGTCGGGTGAATGCGATCCAGCACGGCGAGACGATCTTCTCGATGTCGGCGTCGTTTCAGACCGACCAGAGCGGCATCGAGCACCAGGACGCGATGCCCGTCGCCGTATCGCCCGATGAGATCCCGAACTACGCGTCGGTCAGCGAGGTGTTCGACGACGCCAGCTTCCGCCAGTTCGACGAGTGGGACGTACGGATCATTCCGCGCGAGACATTGAACAAGCTGCCGGGCAAGGCATCTCAGCAGCAGGTGTGGTTCAAGCATCGCGACCCCCTGCCCGACGACCCGGTGCTGCACATCTGCGCGCTGGCCTACATGAGCGACCTGACCCTGTTGGGTTCGGCGCAGGTGAACTACCCGAAGGAGCGCAGGCACCTGCAGGTCGCCTCCCTCGACCACGCGATGTGGTTCATGCGTCCGTTCCGCGCCGACGAGTGGCTGCTCTACGACCAGTCCTCGCCGTCGGCCTCCGGTGGCCGGTCGCTGTGCCAGGGCAAGATCTTCAACCAGTACGGCGAGATGGTGGCGGCGGTCATGCAAGAGGGACTGACCCGCTTCAAACGCGACTACAAACCGTGAGCACTCCACACGTCGGTGTCCTTGCGCTGCAGGGCGATACGCGCGAACACCTGGCCGCGCTGCGTGAGGCCGGGGCGGAGGCCTCGACGGTGCGGCGGGTCCGCGAACTCGAGGCCGTCGACGCGCTTGTAATCCCAGGCGGGGAGTCCACCGCGATGAGCCATCTACTGCGCGAGCTCGATCTGTTCGAACCGCTGCGGTCGCGGCTGGCCGACGGCATGCCGGCATACGGCTCATGCGCCGGCATGATCCTGCTGGCCTCGGAGATCCTGGATGCCGGCGCGGCCGGACGGGAGGCGACACCGTTGAAGGCGATCGATATGACGGTGCGGCGCAATGCCTTTGGTCGCCAAGTCAACTCGTTCGAGGACGATCTGGCCTTCGGCGGCGTCGACGGGCCGGTGCACGCCGTGTTCATTCGCGCTCCGTGGGCCGAACGCGTCGGGCCCGACGTCGAGGTGCTGGCCGAGGCGGCCGGTCACATCGTCGCGGTGCGCCAGGGTAAACGGCTCGCGACGGCCTTCCATCCGGAGATGACCGGCGACCGTCGCATCCACAAACTGTTCGTCTCGATGCTCTAGCAGTCGCGCGATTTGTGAGTGATTTCGATCGCTGACCGAACGTTTTCACTCACAAATCGCAGACAGGGCTAGCGGATTTCCAGGCCGGTGACCGCACGGCCGATCACCAGGCGCTGAATCTCGCTGGTGCCCTCGAAGATCGTGAAGATCTTGGCGTCGCGGTGCATGCGCTCGACGGGATACTCGCGGGTGTAGCCGTTGCCGCCGAGGATCTGGATCGCCTCGTCGGTGACGTACACCGCGGTCTCGCTGGCGACCAGCTTGGCCATCGACCCCTCGGCGTTGTCGAACGGCTTGCCGTTGCGCGCCATCCAGCCGGCCCGCCAGACCAGCATCCGGGAGGCGTCGATGCGGGCCTTCATATCGGCCAGCTTGAACGCGATGGCCTGGAATTCGCCGATCTTCTTGCCGAACTGCTCTCGCTGGCGGGCGTAGTCGAGCGCGTACTCGTACGCGGCACGCGCCACGCCGACCGCCATCGCGCCGACAGTGGGCCGCGTGCGCTCGAACGTCGCCAGCGCGGCCTGACTCTTGGCCCGCTTGCCCTCGCGCACCCGCGCGATGCGCTCCTCGAACTTGTCCCTGCCGCCGACGATCAGATTGCCTGGAATGCGGACGTCCTCGAGCACCACCTCGGCGGTGTGCGAGGCGCGGATGCCGTGCTTGAGGAACTTCTGACCTTGCCGGAAGCCGGGGGTGTTCGGCGGGATGATGAACGTCGCCTGCCCGCGCGTGCCGAGTTCGGGATACACCGACGCGACCACGATGTGCACCTCGGCGATGCCGCCGTTGGTGGCCCAGGTCTTGACGCCGTTGAGCACCCATTCGTCTGCGGCCTCGTCATAGCGGGCGCGGGTGAGGATGGCGCCGACGTCGGAACCGGCGCCGGGTTCCGACGAGCAGAACGACGCGACCTTCGGTTCGTTCACGCTGCCGAACATCTGCGGCAGCCACTCGGCCATCTGCTCGGGGGTGCCGTTGGCGGCCAACGACGCCGCGGCCAGGCCGGTGCCCAGGATCGACAGCGCGATACCCGCGTCGCCCCAGAACATCTCCTCGAACGCGACGAGCATGCCCAGCCCGGACGGCTCAGCGGCCTGCTCGGCGAAGAACTCCATCGAGTACAGGCCGACCTTGGCCGCCTCCTGGATGATCGGCCACGGGGTCTCCTCGCGTTCGTCCCACTCCGCGGCGGCGGGGCGGACGACGTCGGCGGCGAACTCGTGCACCCAGTCCCGGACATGGACGAGGTCGGGGGACAGCTCAAGCGAGAAGGACATGCCCGCTATCTTACTGCGGAGTAAGATAGCGGCGAAGTATTGTGGCAGACCTAACAGCGTGGGTAGGACGGAACGCCGCGATGACGATGGTCGAAGTCGAGCCGCAACCCCGCATCGACACACTGGTCAAGCTCGCGAACGGCGCACACGCGGCGCACCGAATACACCGGCACCGCCTGGTTCGACGGCAAACCGATCGTGTCCGGCCTTGCGCTGCGCCGAGCACCCAATGCGCCCAGGGGCATCCCGGACAGCCGCCGCGACGTTCACCGACGACCCGTCCGGCGCACCGACGTGGCTGCAGGTGCACGTGCACGGCCACATCGCCTGGCCGGCCGCCGTCGGGTACCGCGTCGTCGCGCTGACGTCGCCCGACGCGGTTCGGTAGGGCGCAAACATCCACGTAGACTCGTCGGGCGGACTCAGCGCACGAACTTGGCGCACGAAAGCGCACGGAGAGGTACTACCTGCATGAGCGGCCATTCCAAGTGGGCCACCACCAAGCACAAGAAAGCGGTCATCGACGCCCGCCGCGGCAAGATGTTCGCCAAATTAATCAAGAACATCGAGGTCGCCGCGCGGACCGGCGGCGGCGACCCGGCGGGCAACCCGACGCTGTACGACGCGATTCAGAAGGCCAAGAAGTCGTCGGTGCCCAACGACAACATCGAGCGGGCCCGCAAGCGCGGCAGCGGTGAGGAAGCCGGCGGCGCCGAGTACCAGAACATCACCTACGAGGGCTACGGCCCCAACGGTGTCGCGGTGCTGATCGAATGCCTGACCGACAACCGCAACCGCGCGGCCGGCGAGGTCCGCGTCGCGATGACCCGCAACGGCGGCAACATGGCCGACCCCGGTTCGGTGTCCTACCTCTTCTCCCGCAAGGGCGTCGTCACCCTCGACAAGAACGGCCTCACCGAGGACGACGTGCTGATGGCGGTGCTCGAGGCCGGCGCCGAGGACGTCAACGACCTCGGCG
>NZ_LZJE01000275.1:0-1274 GCF_001666865.1 Mycobacterium sp. E136 | reverse complement strand
TGGTGGCGTGTTTGTTCGTCGGCGTGTAGGCGGTTGTAGACGACTCGTGCCAGGCGTCGTTTGAGGCAGCGCAGGGCTTCTTTGGTGGAGTCGCCTTCGGCGAGTTTCCTGTGGTAGTAGGCGTGTCCAGGAGTGCCGGCGAGGCGGATCTGGGTCAGTGCGATGCGGTGCAGGGCGGCGTTGAGTTGTCGGTTGCCGGCGCGGCTGAGGCGCACGCGTCCGGCGGTGTTGCCTGACCAGACTGGGATGGGGGCGGTACCGCTGTGGCAGGCGAAGGCGGCTTCGCTTTTGAATCGGGCAATGCCGGCGGTTTCGCCGACGAGTTTGGCCGCGGTGAGCTCGCCGCAGCCCGGCAATGTCAGCAGTTGGGGAGATACTGCCTGCACGGCGTGGCTGATGCGGGTGTCGAGGGCTTTGATGGCCAGGGTGAGTCGGATGATGTCGCCTAGTTCGTCGGTGGCCAACTCGGCCAGTAGCCCGTCTTGGGTGGCCAACCATGCGGCCAGGGTGGTCTGGGTTTTGGCCCGGTCCAGTGATCCCTTCTTCGGCGCCTGGGCCGGGTCGAGTTCGTGGATGCGGCCCAGGAGTCTGTTGATGGTGGCAGTGCGTTGTCCCACAAGGTCTTCGCGTCGATCGACCAGTAGCTTGAGTTCGCGCGAAACCTCGTCGTGTGCCGCTACCGGCAGATCGCGATGGCGAAGGACCGCGCGAGCCACCGCCAGGGCGTCGATCGGATCAGATTTACCGTAAGTATGTGCCCCGCTGCGTTCGTGGGCCATCAATTTCGGTGCCACTCGCACCACCATCTGTCCCGCCGATAACAGGTCGCGCTCTAGTCGCGCCGAAAGATTGCGGCAATCTTCGATACCCCACAGTAAATCCTCGCCGAAGGTGGTCTTGGCCCAGGCCAACGCGGCTAGATGCCCTTGTGTCGTTGCGGGGACGACTTTCTCTCCGGCCTTGCGGCCACCTTCGTCGACAGCGACGAACGTGTGGCTGCGCTTGTGTACATCGGCGCCAAGAACGACCATGGACGGTGCCTTCTTTCATCGTGATGGGTGAGTAGAAGGTTGGGCCGACCGGTTGGACACATCTCAGTGGGGGCGATGCCACGCTCCTATCAAGTCACGCCGGTCGGTCCTTCCCATCCGGTGTCGGCAGAATGCTCGAATGCCAACCCCGAAAGGTGGCAGTGCGTGTCAGAGCCAAACACCAGATGAGAACAACCCAACCACCGCAAAGCGGCAATCACCACAGTGACACTGAGTGCGTGT
>NZ_LZJE01000274.1:0-680 GCF_001666865.1 Mycobacterium sp. E136 | reverse complement strand
GTCCCCGCCTCGATAGTGCCGAACGCCACCTCGATGTCGCGGTCCGTGACGCGGCGGTCGAGGGTGCCGCGGACCTCCTCGACCTCCACGCCGAGACCGGCGGCCATCAGATGAATCGGTGCCCGCCAAGCCATTTCGATGAACCCAGGCGTCTTCAGCAGCGGTTCGAAATCCAGGGGACGACCAAAGCCCATGCCGTTCATCATCACGTCGGCCACCGGGTAGTGATCGTTGAGCGCGACCTCGGTGACGGTCAGACGCTGGATCCGCTTCGACTGCGTGGCGAGCACCAACGCCAGCTGGTCGGAGCCGAAACCGGGGAAGATCCCGGAGGCGTAAAAGGATGCACTCCCCTTCTTCGCCGCCTGCTCCATCTGGTCGCGCCACTCGACCGGTTCGTAGGCGTGGGGGTTGACCAGGCGGGTGGTGCTGGTGGTCACCACGTTTATCCCTGCGCTGAGCAGCCTCACATAGTCCGGGACGGCCAGCGCATCACGTTCCGGCCCGCTGGCCGAATAGATGACACAATCGGGTTTGAGCCCGATCAGCGCATCCGCATCGGTGGTGGCGGCCACCCCGATCGGCTGCCCGTTGGCGAGTTCACCCGCGTCCTTGCCGTCCTTCTCGGGGGAGTGCACCCACACCCCGACGAGATCCAGGTCGGGTCTCTGTGAGATCGC
>NZ_LZJE01000273.1:0-707 GCF_001666865.1 Mycobacterium sp. E136 | reverse complement strand
GGATCGGTGACGGCCTCTGCGAGGCATGCGGTGTCGGCGTCGGGGGCGGCCTGCGCTGCGATGCGGTCGGCGACCCCATCCAGTCGATCTACGGGTGGCGCGGCGCATCGGCGACCAACCTGCCGCGCTTCACCACCGATTTCCCGCGGTCGGACGGGACGCCGGCGCCCACCCTGGAGCTGCGGACGAGCTGGCGCAACCCGCCCCGTGCGCTGCACCTGGCCAACGCCGTTTCGGAGCAGGCGCGGCGTCGTTCCGTCGCGGTGCGCTCACTCCTGCCCCGACCCGATGCCCAGCCGGGAACGATCCGGTGCGCGCTGCTGAACGATGTTGCAGCCGAACGGGACTGGGTTGCCGACCACATCGCCGGCCTCTACGACCGCGCCCGCGACGAGGGAGTGCCGGCGCCGACGGCGGCCGTGCTGGTGCGGCGCAACGCCGACGCCGCACCGATGGCCGACGCGCTCACCGCTCGCGGTGTGCCGGTCGAGGTCGTCGGACTGGCGGGCCTCTTGGGCGTGCCGGAGGTCGCCGACGTGGTCGCGATGCTGCGGATGATCGCCGACCCGACTGCGGGCAGCGCGGCCATGCGGGTGCTCACCGGGCCGCGCTTGCGGCTGGGCGGCCGCGATATCACCGCACTGTGGCGGCGCGCGGTGCAACTCGACGACACCGGGCAGGCCGAACCCGCCGGGGTCGCCGACCGC
>NZ_LZJE01000272.1:0-1270 GCF_001666865.1 Mycobacterium sp. E136 | reverse complement strand
GCAACAGCCTCTAGTTGAGGGGTTGTATGAGAGTTCCGCGGTATCCGTTTGTGGGTCGTCGGTTCTGGGCGTTGATCGCCGAAGGGGTTTCGCCTTTTGCCGCCGGGGAAGCGGTGGGCGTGTCGAAGCACACTGCGTGGGGGTGGTTTGCTGACGCTGGTGGTGTGAAGCCACGATTCAGTGATGTGTCCGCTAGCCGAGCGCGACCCCGTTTGACGCTTGAAGAGCGTGAGGAGATTCAAGACGGGGTGGCTCGTCAGGAGTCGATTCGTTTCATCGCACGTCGGCTGGGCCGCCATCCCAGCACGGTGATGCGTGAGATTGAGCGCAATGCCAGTGTCGGTGGTGGTCGGTATCGGGCGCGGCATCGGTTCGGGGCGCCGTGGCGTGGTGGTTGGGAGTGCGTGCCGCGATATCGGGCCCATACCGCCCATGTACGAGCCCACGACCGGGCACGCCGCTCGGCGCCGGGCAAGTTGGCCACCAACACGCGGTTGCATGATGAGGTGCAGGCTCGGTTGGATGAGCAGCACAGTCCCGCCCAGATCTCACGTCGGTTGCGGCTGGACTTTGCCGATGATGCCGAGATGCGGGTGTCCCACGAGATGATCTACCAAGCGATTTATGTTCAGGGCAAAGGCAATCTGCGTCGCGAGTTGCATACCTGCCTGCGTACTGGGCGGGCGCTGCGTAAGCCGCGGCGCCGCCCCGAGGAACGCCGTGGGCGGCTGCGCGACATGGTCAACATCAGCCAGCGACCGCCTGAAGCCGCCGACCGCGCCGTGCCCGGGCATTGGGAGGGCGACCTCATCCTGGGCAGCACGGCGTCGGGCTCGGCGATCGGCACTCTTGTGGAACGCACGACGAGGTTCGTCATGTTGCTGCACTTACCCGACAATCACGGCGCCGAGGCGGTCCAGGAAGCGATCGTGGTCAAGATGGCCCAACTGCCGGCGATCCTGCGCAAGACCCTGACCTGGGATCAGGGCAAGGAAATGGCCAATCATGTCCAAATCGCCGAGGCGGCCGAACTGGAGATCTACTTTTGCGACCCCCACTCGCCATGGCAGCGCGGTACGAATGAGAACACCAACGGACTGCTACGTCAGTACTTTGCCAAAGGCACTGACCTATCAGTGTTTCCCGCCGACTACCTCGACTACGTCGCCTCCAAACTCAACCGCCGTCCCCGCCAGACACTGGAATGGAAAACCCCCGCCGAAGCACTCGACGAACTACTCTCCAACCCGTCCACACCGACAGCTGTTGC
>NZ_LZJE01000271.1:0-46658 GCF_001666865.1 Mycobacterium sp. E136 | reverse complement strand
CCTTCATTCATTCGGCTACGACACGCCGGCACCGCTAATCAGGTCCCGACTCGTACACCACCTTGGTGGACGCAACCTTCACCTGCCTATTGACAAACGGTGCCTACATATCAGCTGTCGGCTGCGCGAGCAGACGCAAAACTGTCGCTTTTCGGCGCAAAGTAGGCAGTTTCACGTCTGCTCGCGAGGGAAGGTTCCCCGGGTGGGGACGCCGGCTACTCGGGCGTGTACTCGAACCACAGCGCGGACAGCGGCGGCAGCACCATGACCGCCGACGCCGGTCGACCGTGCCACGGCTCGTCGGTCGCCTCGACGGCGCCGTAGTTGCCGATGCCCGACCCGTTGTAGATGTCGGCGTCGGTGTTGAGCACCTCACGCCAGGTGCCCGCGTGGGGTAGGCCCAGGCGATAGCGGGTGTGCTCGGCGCCGGAGAAGTTGAACACGCACGCCAGCACCGAGCCGTCGTCGCCGTAGCGAAGGAAGCTCAGCACGTTGTTGGCCGAGTCGTTGGCGTCGATCCAGCTGTAGCCCTCGGGGCGGGTGTCCTGCGACCACAGCGCGCGCCTGCTGCGGTAGATCGTGTTCATGTCGTGCACCATGCGCTGGATGCCGGTCGAGAAGCTGTTCTCGTCGAGCTGGTACCAGTCGACGCCGCGTTCCTCGGACCACTCGGCGCGCTGGCCGAACTCCTGACCCATGAACAGCAGCTGCTTGCCCGGGTGCGCCCACTGGTAAGCCAACAGGCTGCGCAGGCCGGCGGCCTTGTTGTGGTCGTTACCGGGCATGCGGCCCCACAGCGTGCCCTTGCCGTGGACGACCTCGTCGTGGCTGATCGGCAACACGTAGTTCTCGCTGAACGCGTAGAGCATCGAGAACGTGATCTCGTGGTGGTGGTAGCTGCGGTGGATCGGATCGCGCTTGATGAACTCCAGCGTGTCGTTCATCCAGCCCATGTTCCACTTCATCGAGAAGCCAAGGCCGCCAAGGTTCGTCGGCCTCGTCACGCCGGGCCACGATGTGGACTCCTCGGCGATCGTCACGATGCCGGGGGCGACCTTGTGCACGGTCGCGTTCATCTCCTGCAGGAACTGCACGGCCTCGAGGTTCTCGCGACCGCCGTAGATGTTCGGGGTCCAGCCGCCCTCGGGGCGTGAATAGTCCAGGTAGAGCATCGAGGCGACCGCGTCCACCCGCAGGCCGTCGATGTGAAATTCCTGCAGCCAGTACAGCGCGTTGGCCACCAGGAAGTTGCGGACCTCGGCGCGGCCGAAGTCGAAGACGTAAGTGCCCCAGTCCAATTGTTCGCCGCGGCGCGGGTCGGAGTGCTCGTAGAGCGCAGTGCCGTCGAAACGGCCGAGCGCCCAGGCGTCCTTCGGGAAGTGGGCGGGCACCCAGTCCATGATCACGCCGATGCCGGCCTGGTGCAGCGTGTCGACGACGTGCCGGAACTCGTCGGGTGAGCCCAGCCGTGACGTCGGCGCGTAGTAGGACGTGACCTGGTACCCCCACGAGCCACCGAACGGATGCTCGGCCACCGGCATCAACTCGACGTGGGTGAAGCCGTTCTCGACGACGTATTCGGTGAGCTGCGTGGCGAGTTCGCGGTAGCTCAGGCCCGGCCGCCACGACATCAGGTGGACCTCGAGCGTGCTCATCGCCTCGAAGACCGGATTCTGCGCGGCACGGCGCGCCATCCACTCGTCGTCCGCCCATGTGTAGCTGCTCTTGGTCACCTTCGAGGCGGTCTTCGGCGGAACCTCGGTGGCGAACGCCATCGGGTCGGCGCGCTCGCTGACCGAACGGTCGGCGCCGTGGATGCGGAACTTGTACAGCCCGCCGATCTCGAAGCCCGGCCAGAACACCTCCCAGACGCCCGTCGAGCCCAGCACACGCAGCTGCGCCTCGTTGGTGTCCCAGTGGTTGAACTCGCCGATCAGGCTGACGCCCTTGGCGTTCGGCGCCCACACCGCGAACGAGACACCCTCGACGTCGCCGTCGGGCGTGGTGTAGCGGCGGGGGTGCGCGCCGAGGATTTCCCACAGCCGCTCGTGGCGGCCCTCGGAGAACAGATGCAGATCCATCTCGCCGAGCGTGGGCAGGAAGCGGTACGCGTCGGCCACGGTGTGCACGTGCGTCGCGCCGTCGCCGCCGGGATAGTGCACCTCGAGGCGGTAGTCGGCCAGATCGGTGAACGGCAACGCCACCGCGAACAGCCCGGATTCGATGTGCTGGAAGCTGTATCGCTCACCGCCGACGACGGCGACGACCTCGACGGCGTGCGGCCGATAGGCCCGGATCACGGTGTGGTCGTCGTACTCGTGCGCACCGAGCACCGAATGTGGGTCGTGGTGTTCGCCGGCCAGCAGCCGGTTGAGGTCGGCGGTGTGCGGCCGCAGATGTGGGCTGCTCGCCTGTCGGGTCTGCGTCATCTCGTCACTCCCTACGCAGCAGATTGAGTCGTTGGTCGGCGGGCACCTGCGGCATGTTCAAGACGTGTGCCACCGCGCGCACCGGGTCCAGACGCACGTAATTGGCCTGGCCCCACTGGTATTCGTCACCGGTGATCTCGTCACGCACCCAGAAACGGTCGTAGGGCTCCATCCCGAGAGCGGGCATGTCGAGCCACAGCGTGGCCTCCTCTGGCCCGAACGGGTTGAGCGTGACCACCACCAGCACCTGATCCCCGGTCACGGGATCGAACTTGCTGTACGCCAGCAGCGCGTCGTTGTCGGCGCGATGGAACTTGATCGTCCGCAACTGGTGCAGCGCCGGGTGCAGCTTGCGGATCTCGTTGAGCCGGGTGATGAACGGCTCCAACGATTCACCGTCGGCCAGCGCGGCATCGAAGTCACGGGGTCGCAGTTCGTACTTCTCGGAGTTGAGGTATTCCTCGCTGCCCTCGCGGACGGGGCGATGTTCGTAGAGTTCGAAACCCGAGTACACCCCCCAGGCCGAACTCATCGTCGCCGCAAGCACCGCGCGGATCGCGAACATCCCTGGGCCACCGTGTTGCAGGCTCTCGTGCAGGATGTCGGGCGTGTTGACGAACAGGTTCGGGCACGCATAGTCGGCGTGCTCGGCGATCTGCTCCCCGAACTCGGTGATCTCCCACTTCGCGGTGCGCCAGGTGAAATATGAATACGACTGGGTGAAGCCGAGTTTGGCCAATCCGTACAGCCGTGCCGGACGGGTGAACGCTTCCGACAGGAACAGGACGTCGGGGTGCTCGTTCTTCACCTGGCCGATCAGCCAGGCCCAGAAGTTCGGTGGCTTCGTGTGCGGGTTGTCGACCCGGAAGATCTTGACGCCGTGCGCGATCCAGTGCTGAACGACCCGCAGCACCTCTTCGTAGAGCCCGGCCGGGTCGTTGTCGAAGTTCAGCGGGTAGATGTCCTGATACTTTTTCGGAGGGTTCTCCGCGTAGGCGATCGTGCCGTCGGGCAGCACGGTGAACCACTCGGGATGTTCCTTGGCCCACGGGTGGTCGGGGGCGCACTGCAGCGCGAGGTCGAGGGCCACCTCCATGCCGTCGTCGCGCGCCGCGGCCACGAACTCGTCGAAGTCCTCGATCGTGCCCAGGTCGGGGTGGACCGCGTCGTGCCCGCCCTCGTCGCTGCCGATCGCCCACGGCGAACCGACGTCGTTGGGTGCGGCGGTGACGCTGTTGTTGCGGCCCTTGCGGTGCACCTTGCCGATCGGATGGATCGGCGGAAGGTAGACGACGTCGAAGCCCATGCGCGCGATGCGCGGCAACGCCTTGGTGGCGGTCGCGAACGTGCCGTGCACCGGGTTGCCCTTGGCGTCCCAGCCGCCGGTGGAGCGGGGGAAGAACTCGTACCACGCGCTGAACCGCGCCTCCGGACGATCCACCCAGATGCCGTACTGCTCGCCGCGGGTGACCAACTCGCGCAGCGGATACTCGTCGAGCAGGCTGGTGACCTCCGGTGCGAGCGCGGCGCCGGCGCGGGTGAACGGGTCCCCTGGTTGGCGCAGCCGCGCCGCCGCCTCGATGAGCGGATAGCGGTGCTGGCGGGGCACGCCGGCCGAGGCGCGCTCCAGCAGCCGGGCCCCGATCAACAGATCGTTGGACAGCTCCGATTCGCTCTGACCCGCGTCCAGCTTGGCGGTCACGTTCTTGCGCCAGGTCGCGACCGGATCGCCCCAACCGTCCACGCGGAACGTCCACAGACCCGCGCAATCGGGGGCGAACGCACCGTGGAAGACGTCCGGGGTCCGACCGGTCGACATCGGCAGGTGTTGCGGCTTCTTGCGGGGTCCGGCCGTGAGCACGGTCTCGATCGGCACCGCCTCGGTGGTCTTGGCCAGCCCCGGCGGGTCATCGGCGAGCCGAGGGTAGGCCGTGCCGTGATAGCGCACCACCAAGGTCGCGGCGACCGCGTCGTGGCCCTCGCGCCAGACCGTGGCCGCGACCGGAACGATCTCTCCGACGACCGCCTTGGCCGGATACCGCCCCCCGGAGACGACAGGCGCGACGTCATCGATTTCGATTCGACCGGCCACCTACCACTCCTTCTTCTGGCGCGGCCACCGAAGTGCTCCGCCGGCACCGCCGACGTGGCCGCTGTTCTTCTCGGTCGTGTTCACAGTCAAGTTCAATAAGCCTCGTCGCGCCCTATACCCACGTTAGTGCGCGACCCAACCCGAAGCGGGCGAAGCAGTCCGACTGCGGACCCTGCGCAACGGCGGATTGTCAGTAATGTTGGGTCGCGTGATGGCCCGATGAAAGCCCTGAGAAGGTTCACCGTCCGCGCGCATCTGCCCGATCGGCTGGCAGCGCTCGAGCGGTTGTCGGTCAACCTGCGCTGGTCCTGGGATCGGCCGACGCAGGATCTGTTCGCGGCGATCGACCCCGAGCTGTGGAAGCGGGTCGGATGCGATCCGGTGGGTCTGCTGGGTCAGGTCAGCCCGCAGCGCCTGGACGTGCTCGCCGACGACGAGGCGTTTCTGCACCGCCTCGACGGTCTGGCCGCCGATCTCGACGACTACCTCAGCCGCCCGCTGTGGTACCAGCAGGAGGTCGAGAACGGCTCACAGCTGCCCAACGGCATCGCGTACTTCTCGATGGAGTTCGGCGTCGCCGAGTCGCTGCCGAACTACTCGGGCGGACTCGGCATCCTGGCCGGCGACCACCTCAAGGCCGCATCGGATCTCGGGCTGCCGTTGATCGCCGTCGGACTGCTCTACCGCTCGGGCTACTTCCGGCAGTCCCTGACCGCCGACGGCTGGCAGCACGAGAGTTACCCGGCCATCGACCCGCAGGGTCTGCCGCTGCGACTGCTCACCGACCGCGACGGGCACCCGGTGCTGGTCTCGGTGGCGATGCCCAGCGAACAGGGCCTCGACAACCAGCTGCGGGCCCGGGTCTGGATCGCCCCGGTGGGCCGAATTCCGTTGCTGCTGCTGGACTCCGACGTCCCGGAGAACGACCACGAACTGCGCGGCGTGACCGACCGGCTCTACGGCGGCGACCAGGAACACCGCATCAAGCAGGAGATCCTCGCCGGCATCGGCGGCGTCCGCGCGATCCGGGCGTTCATCGAGCTCGAGGGCAGGCCCTCGCCCGAGGTGTTCCACATGAACGAGGGGCATGCCGGTTTCCTCGGTGTCGAGCGCATCCGCGAACTCATCGACGCCGGGCTCGATTTCGACACCGCGCTGACCGTGGTGCGTTCGTCGACGGTGTTCACCACGCACACCCCTGTGCCCGCCGGTATCGACCGGTTCCCGGAGGAGATGGTGCG
This sequence comes from Mycobacterium sp. E136, assembly GCF_001666865.1. Lineage (NCBI taxonomy): Bacteria > Bacillati > Actinomycetota > Actinomycetes > Mycobacteriales > Mycobacteriaceae > Mycobacterium > Mycobacterium sp. E136. Next base: position 40,896 of record NZ_LZJE01000271.1, on the reverse strand, counting down.
GCGGTACTTCGGCGGCTCCACCGACGGCCCGGCGGGGCAGATGTCGCGGCTGCTGCCGGGCCTTCCCGTCGATCGCATCGTCGCGTTCGGCGAAGTGAACGATCCGACCAAGTTCAACATGGCCCATATGGGCCTGCGCCTGGCGCAGCGTGCCAACGGCGTCTCGCTGCTGCACGGCAGCGTCAGCCGGCACATGTTCAACGAGCTGTGGCCGGGGTTCGATCCCGAAGAGGTGCCGATCGGGTCGATCACCAACGGTGTGCACGCGCCGACCTGGGCGGCGCCGCAGTGGATGGAACTCGGGCGCGAACTGCTCGGCAGCGAGGACCTCAGCAGTGCGCGAGAGCCAGCGGTGTGGGGTCGGCTGCAGCAGGTCGACACCGGGCATCTGTGGTGGATCCGCTCGCAGCTGCGCGAGCAGCTCGTCGAGGACGTGCGCGCGCGGTTGCGTCGCTCCTATCTGGAGCGCGGTGCGGCCGAGGCCGAGCTGGGTTGGATCGCAACGGCTTTCGACCCGAACGTCCTGACGATCGGATTCGCCCGGCGGGTGCCGACCTACAAGCGTCTGACCCTGATGCTGCGCGACCCCGAACGGCTGGAACGGCTGCTGCTCAACGATGAACGGCCGATCCAGCTCATCGTCGCCGGTAAGTCACACCCCGCCGACGACGGCGGCAAGGCGCTGATCCAGCAAGTGGTGCGGTTCGCCGACCGGCCCGAGGTCCGCCACCGGATTGCGTTTCTTCCCGACTACGACATGTCGATGGCCCGCCAGCTGTACTGGGGATGCGATGTCTGGCTGAACAATCCGCTGCGTCCGCTTGAGGCCTGCGGCACGTCGGGCATGAAGAGCGCGCTCAACGGCGGGCTGAACCTGTCGATCCGCGACGGGTGGTGGGACGAGTGGTACGACGGCGAAAACGGCTGGGAGATCCCGACCGCCGACGGCCTGGCCGACGAGAACCGGCGCGACGACCTCGAGGCGGCCGCGCTCTACGACCTTCTCGAGACCTCGGTGGCGCCGAAGTTCTACGATCGCGACGAGCGCGGCGTCCCGGCGAGGTGGGTCGAGATGGTGCGGCACACGTTGATCGTGCTCGGGCCCAAGGTGCTGGCCTCGCGGATGGTGCGTGACTACACGGAGAAGTACTACGCGCCGGCGGCGCAGTCGCTGCGACGGACCGTCGAACCGGGTGGTGATGGTGAACCATTCGGCGCCGCAAGGGATCTGGCGCACTATCGGCTGCGCGTCCAGGAGTCGTGGCCCAAGCTTCAGATCACCGACGTCGACAGCTACGGGCTGCCCGACACCCCGCTGCTTGGCTCGGAGCTGACGCTGACCGCCACCGTGTACCTGGCCGGTCTGCGGCCCGACGAGGTCGCGGTGCAAGCGGTGCTCGGCCGCGTCGACGCCGGCGATCACCTGGTCAATCCGGTGACCGTGCCGATGGCGCACACCGGGCCCGCCGACGGCGGCAAAGACGTGTTCTCGGCCACCGCACCGTTGCCGGTCGCGGGACCGGTGGGCTACACGGTCCGGGTGCTGCCGCATCATCCGCTGTTGGCGGGTGACAACGAGCTCGGCCTCGTCACGCTCGCGTGACGGCATGACGCAAGCGCTCAAGGTCGCCGTCGACGGCGGTCCGTACGGGATCGCGGCCGGGCCCGACGGTGCGATGTGGGTGACGCTGGCCCAGGCACACGAGATCGCCCGGGTGACGGCGACCGGCGAGGTCACGCGGTACCCGGTCGGGCCCGACAGCCGCCCGATGGTCATCACCGCAGGCCCGGACGGCGCGCTGTGGTTCACCCGCTACGACGACAGGATCGGCCGCATCACCACCGCCGGCGAGCTCAGCGCCGTCGATCTGCCCGACGGCAGCGACCCCTACGGCATCACCGTCGGACCCGACGGTGCGCTCTGGTTCACCGCGATGACGTCCGGGGTCGTCGGGCGAGTCTCGGTCGACGGTGAGCTGACCGAAACCCATCCGGTCGGCGGCGCCCCGTCGATGATCGTCTCCGGCCCCGACAACGCGCTGTGGTTCACCATGAACCAGGCCGGTGCAATCGGCCGGCTGACCCTGTCCGGTGAACTGACCGTGCGCGAAACCCCCACCGCCGCTTCGGGTCCCGTTGGCATCACCGCCACGCACGACGATGCGGTGTGGTTCACCGAGATCCTCGCCGAACGACTCGGCCGGATACCGATGGACGACGCGATCCAGGAGATCGAACTGCCCGGGAAGCCGCACGCGGTGATCGCCGATCCCAGCGACGGCGTGTGGGTGACCCTCTGGGGTTCGAGCCAGCTCGCCCGTGTCGGGGGAGACGGTGACGTCGTGACCATCGACCTGCCGCCTGGCAGCGAACCGCACGGGCTCGCGGTCGACGCCGAAGGCGCCGTGTGGGTCGCGCTGGAGGCAGGTCACGTCCTACGCATGCCCTCCTGACCGGGCGATCGGGCCGATTCTGGGAGCATCCGCCCGCGGCTCACATCTGGCGCGGTAGGTTCCGAAGCGTTGCTAACGATGGAGGGTGGGCAGTGGCGGTTGGAATTGTGCTGCGACGAGCTATGACGCTGGTCGCGGTCGCGGGTGTCCTGGGCACTTTCGGGGTTGCACCCGCCTCGGCCGATCCGGAGGTCGAGCCGGTCGTCGCCGAGGTGCCCGCCGAGGGTGCTCCGCCTCCGCCTCCGCCCGACGGGGCCGTCGAGTCGACGCCGCCCGCGGTGACCGACACCCCGAACGGGTGGACGTTGACGTTGTCGGCCAGAGAGGAGACGCAGGCGCCGATACCGCCGCTGACGACCGCCCTGTCGTCCCGCGAGTACGTCGTCGGCGGCACGTACCAGGGGTCGCTGGTCGGCGCGGACGACGGTGAAGCGCCCCAGGGCACGCTCGAGGTCGGCTACGAAATCGGTTGCGGCATCGACATGAGCACGTCGAACGGTGTCTCGCTGACCGGCACCGCCGGTATCAACCCGTCGATAGGCCTGCTGGGCCTGACCGTTGCCCAGGGATCGGACTTCGGGGTCCTGCCCAGCCTCGGCGGCAACATCGGCGGCGGCATCACCGTCGGCCTCAAGCCGGGCCTGGTGAATGTGGTTCCGGTGACGAAGAAGGAGTTCACCGGCACCGACCCATGGGTGATGGTCAGCGGTTTTCGGGTGAAGATCGACGGCTGCGTCGGCGAGTCGTTCATCCGGTCCTATGCGTATCTGGTGCACTCCACCGACCAGTCCGACGCGGTGCTGGCCTGGTACGGCGTGACCAAAAAGATCTGAGTGCCGCCTAGTCGAAGCGTTTGAAGCAGCGTTCGGTGTCGCCCAGGACACCGACGCGGAAGGCGTCGATGCGGGAGAACCCCGATGGCACCGATTCGCCGTTGACATCGCTGGCCACCAGGCCGTTGGTGAGGATGCCCGACACGGCCTCGTCGACGTCGCCGGCCGTGAGCGCCACGGTGTTGCCGTCCGGGGTTGTCACGCTCTTGGACAGTTTGGTGGTCGCCACCCCGGTCAGGCATGCCGTGCGCAGCGCGGCCTCGGCGTTGTCCAGTGCGACGCCGCCGTGTTCGTTCTGAATCGCCTGCATGTAGCGCGACACCAGCACCGAGTAGGCGGTGTTGTCGCCGCTGGCCAGGCCGACCGGATCCTCGATGTCGGGCTGGGCGCCCACTTCTGCGAGCTCATCGAGGTCGACCGCGATCGTGTTCGTGGCCGGACAGTAGGACACCGGCGGGCTCGGCCGCGCGTCGGTGCACTCGGCGCGTTCGAAGCTGAGCTGCGGCGGGTTCGCGGGTTTGAAGAGGATGCCCATCGCGTCCATGACCGATCGCACCGACTCTTCGGAGACGGGCCACTCGCCGGTCTCGTCCTCTTCCAGCAGCACGGGCAGATTGCCTCGGCGCTGGCCGATCTCGCGCATGTCGATGCTCGCACACGCCGAGGGCCCGTCGGTGAAGCCGAACTGGAAGGCCGATAGGCGTTCGAACGCCGAACCGTGTTCGTCGACACCCACTTCCGGGTCGTCCTCACTCAGCAGCGGATCGCGGAAAGCGATGACGGCCGCCAACACGTTGTTGAGCCCGTCGCCTGTCGACAGTGTGAAGCGCGGCGAGTCGCCTTCGGCGACCCAGCGCATGTAGCCACCCGCGAGGCAATCGGCCTGTTGTTCGGAGACCAGAGTCGGGGTGTCGTCATCGGCGAGACCTGCCAGCTTCTGCACCGCGTGCCCATACTCGTGGGCGAGCACCATCGTCACGCCCATGTCGCCGAACTCCTGCCGCAGGCTCGGAAGAAGTTCGCCGCGATCCCATCCGATCGTGTTGTCGGTGTTGCAGTAGCCGGCGTTGACCAGACCATAGGTGTCGGTGTCGCAGAATCCGGTGCTGTCGAATCCGTTGGCGTCCCAGGAGTAGACGCGATCGACCGGTTCGAACTGGCCGTCGAAGGCGCTGCTATAGGCGCCTTCCCAGAATTCCTCGATGTCGCTGATCGCCTGGCGGCCGAGCTCGTCGATCTCGCTGCCGTCGGTGCCCACCACCACGCGTGTCGGGCCGCGTGCATCCGGCCGTAAACCGGTGGGGCCGTCGGTCGCCGGCATGCCCGCGACGCGGAACGGATCGCTGAACACCGAAACGGGTTCGCCCCGTAGCGTGGTCGTGCACCCGGCCATGACGAGCACCGCCGAGAACACCGCCACGGCGCGGACTGGTTTCATGGACGCCGCCTTTCGCGTCGAGGCGGCCTGGGGCGCGCACAATGAAGCGTTGACAGAATAAGGAAGAATCAGCCCGCGCGTAGACGTTCGAGCGCGGCACGGACGCGGTGCGAGTCGGTTGTCGCCCAGAACGGCGGCAGCGAGGCCCGCAGGAATCCGCCGTAGCGGGCGGTGGCCATCCGGGAATCGAGCACGGCGACGACACCGCGATCGTCGACGGTGCGCAGTAGTCGTCCCGCCCCTTGTGCCAACAGCAGCGCGGCATGGCTGGCCGCGACGGCCATGAATCCGTTGCCCCCGCGGGCGGCCACCGCCCGCTGCCGGGCCGTCAGCAGCGGGTCGTCGGGGCGGGGGAACGGAATGCGGTCGATGAGGACGAGAGACAGCGACGGACCGGGGACGTCGACGCCCTGCCACAGCGACAACGTGCCGAACAACGACGTCTCCGGGTCGTCGGCGAACCGCTTCACCAACGCCGACGTGGTGTCCTCGCCCTGGCACAGCACTTGGGTGTCGAGACGGTCGCGCATGATCTCGGCGGCGGCCTTGGCCGCGCGCATCGAGGAGAACAACCCAAGCGTCCGACCGCCGGCCGCGGCGATCAGGCCGGCGATCTCGTCGAGTTGTTCCGCCGATCCCGTGCCGTCGCGTCCCGGCGGCGGCAGATGCGCTGCGACGTAGAGGATCCCGGACTTCGCGTGCTCGAACGGCGATCCGACGTCGATGCCCTGCCACTTGGTGTCCTCGCCGGCCAGGCCCCACGCCGAGGCCATCGCGTCGAACGTGCCGCCGATGGTCAACGTCGCCGATGTCAGCACGGTCGTCGCATTCTCAAAGAGCCTGGTGCGCAACAATCCTGACACCGAAAGCGGCGCGACCCGCAAGACCGTCCGCTCGGACCCGCGCGTATCCTCGCGTTCGATCCACACCACGTCCGTGCGGTCCGGGATGGCCGGGACGAAGGAGTCGATGATGCGCGAGGCGGTGTCGCCGATGTCGGTCAACGCGGTCACGGCCTCGGTGCGCGCGGAGGCCGCCGCCGGGTCGCTGGGTGCGGTGTCGATCGCCGAGCGGGCCCGATGCGCGGCGTCTCGCACCGCGGTCAGATACGTCGCCAATTCGTCGTCGAGCACGTCGATGCGGCCCGGTTCGGTGTCGTGGATGGCCGACGACAGCGTCGCCGTCGCCGCCTCCAACCGCTGTGAGAGCTCCTCGTCGATCAGGCGCGCGGCCCGGCGGTGGGCGACGCCGAGCGACGTCGCCGACAGCTCGCCGGTGGCCACCGAGGTCACCCGGTCGACCAACTCGTGCGCCTCGTCGACGACGAGCCAGTGGTGCTCGGGAAGCACCGCGGCATCGGAGATCGCGTCGATGGCCAGGAGCGCATGGTTGGTCACGACGACATCAGCGTGGCCGGCTTTTTCCCGAGCTTTCTCCGCGAAGCAGTCGGTGCCGAACGGGCAGCGCGCCACGCCGATGCATTCGCGTGCCGAGACGCTGACCTGAGACCAGGATCGGTCTCCGACACCGGGTGTCAGCTCGTCACGGTCGCCGGTCTCGGTGTCCGAGGACCAGGCGATGAGCCGCTTCACATCGCGGCCCAGGGCGCTGCTCGCCACGGGTTCGAACAGCTCCTCCTGCGGACGGTCGTCGGGCTCGGTGGCCGCTCCGTTGTGGATCTTGTTCAGGCACAGGTAATTTCCGCGGCCCTTCAACAGCGCGAACTCCGGGGTGCGGGGCAGCGCTTCGGACAGCGACTCGGCCAGCCGCGGCAGGTCGCGGTCGACGAGTTGGCGTTGCAGCGCGATGGTCGCGGTCGACACCACGACGGGTTCGTCGCTGTCGACCGCGCGTGCGATCGCGGGCACCAGGTAGGCCAGCGATTTCCCGGTGCCCGTCCCGGCTTGAACGGCCAAGTGCTCACCGGTCTCGAAGGCGTTGGCGACGGCTTTGGCCATCTCGATCTGGCCTTCGCGTTCGCGGCCGCCGAGACCCGCGACGGCTGTGGCCAGTAGTTCAGTGATGTCCGGCGTATCCGACGTGATGACCCCCTACGCGCCGGGCGGGATCAGCCGCGTCGGCACCGCCGGCTCACCGCGGGACAGTTTCAACCCGTCCCAGGGAAGGCTCGTCAGCCCGGCTCGGACGCGGTCGCGTGCCGCGTCGAGGGACAGTTCACCGACGGGTTCGCCGCGCTCCACCAAGGGGACGGTCAACGGTCGCGAGGTGAACCCGTCGGTGTCGGCGGGTGGGCGGCCGTAGGGGTAGACGACCTCCTCGACGATCGTGCCGGTCTTCTTGGTCAGCCGCATCGCCTGTTTGCGACCGCCGTGCGACTGTTTGTGGCTGCTGCGTTTCTCCACCGGAAGACCGTCCACCTCGGCCAACTTGTAGACCATGCCGGCGGTGGGAGCGCCGGAACCGGTGACGAGCGACGTTCCGACGCCATAGATGTCGACGGGTTCGGCGCGCAACGCGGCGATCGCGAACTCATCGAGATCGCCCGACACGACGATCTGGGTCTTGGTGGCGCCGAGGTCGTCGAGCTGCGTGCGAACCTGACGCGCCAGCACGCCGAGATCACCGGAATCGATTCGCACCGCACCGAGTTCCGGACCGGCGACCTCGACGGCGGTCGCCACCCCCTCGGTGATGTCGTAGGTGTCGACGAGCAGCGTGGTGCCCGCGCCGAGCGCGTCGACCTGCGCGCGGAAGGCGGCCCGTTCGTCGGGGCCGTCGGGGGTGGTGTGCAGCAGCGTGAACGCGTGCGCGCTGGTGCCCAGCGCCGGAACGCCGTAGTCGCGTTGGGCCGCCAGGTTGGAAGATCCGGCGAAACCTGCGAGGTAGGCGGCGCGGGCCGCGGCGACAGCGGCTCGTTCGTGGGTGCGCCGCGAGCCCATCTCGATCAGTGGCCTTCCCTGGGCCGCGCTGACCATGCGGGCGGCGGCGGAGGCGATCGCGGTGTCGTGGTTGAAGATCGACAACGCCAGGGTCTCCAACACGACACATTCGCCGAACGTGCCGTGCACCGAGAGCACCGGCGAGCCCGGGAAGTACAGCTCGCCCTCGGCGTATCCGTCGACATCTCCTCCGAACCGGTAGTCGGCCAGATAGGCGAGTGTTTTCTCGTCGAGGAAGTCCGCGAGCGCCGAGAGCGTCGCATCGTCGAATTCGAACTGCGCCAAAGCATCAACAAACCGTGCGGTCCCTGCCACGACGCCGTAGCGACGCCCTTCGGGCAGTCGGCGCGCGAAGAGCTCGAAGGTCGTGCGTCGGTGCGCGGTGCCGTCGCGCAGGGCGGCCGCGAGCATCGTCAGCTCATACTTGTCGGTGAGCAGGGCCGGGGATGCGGCGGTCACAGGTGTCACCGTAGTAGCTCGAAGTGCCGGTTATGCGTTGGCTATCCTGAACAACATGGTTACGCCGGCGAAGGCTCGACCGGGGACTCGCGAGGAGCGGGGCGTCAAGTCCGTCGCGACGGAAGACGCCGCCACCGACACTCCGTGGGTGACCATCGTGTGGGACGACCCGGTGAACCTGATGACCTACGTGACCTACGTCTTCCAGAAGCTGTTCGGCTACCCCGAGGCGCACGCGACCAAATTGATGCTTCAGGTGCACAACGAGGGCAAGGCGGTCGTCTCGGCGGGCAGCCGCGAGGCGATGGAGGTCGACGTGTCCAAGCTCCACGCCGCCGGGTTGTGGGCGACCCTGCAGCAGGACCGCTGACAGACAAGTGCGTAAATGGAAGCGGGTGGAGACCGCCGATGGCGCACGCTTCCGGTCGGCCATCGCGCCTCACGAGGCCGCATTGTTGCGAAGCCTGGCCACCTCGGTCGTGGGGATGCTCGAGGAGCGCGAATCATCCGCGCCCGCAGATGAACTCGAAGAGATCACCGGTATGCGCACCGGTAACTCGACGCCGCCCGACGACGACACGATGAAACGTCTGCTGCCCGACTTCTACCGGCCGCAGCGCGACCACCCGGCCGGCTCCAATGCCACCGAGAGCCTCAACAGCGCACTGCGAAGCCTGCATGAGCCCGAGATCATCGAAGCGAAACGTCAAGCGGCACAGACACTTCTGGACACCATGCCCATCCAGGGCGGCAAGTTCGAGCTGACCGAGGACGACGCGCACGCGTGGGCCGCCGCGGTCAACGACATGCGCCTGGCCCTGGGCACCATGCTCGCGATCTCACCGGACGGGCCCGACGAACTGCCGCCCGACCATCCGATGGCCGGGCATCTCGATGTCTACCAGTGGCTGACCGTGCTGCAGGAGTATCTGGTGCTGGGATTGATGGGGAAGTCGAGATGAGTTCGATCACCGATGTGGCGGGCATCAGGGTGGGCCAACACCATCGCCTCGACCCTGACGTGACGCTGGGTTCGGGCTGGGCGAGCGGCACCACGGTCGTGCTCACACCGCCGGGCACCGTTGGCGGAGTCGACGGCAGGGGTGGGGCGCCCGGCACCCGCGAGACCGATCTGCTCGATCCGATCAACTCCGTTCGCCACGTCGACGCCGTGGTGTTGACCGGTGGCAGCGCCTACGGTCTGGCCGCCGCGGACGGGGTGATGCGCTGGCTCGAGGAACAGGGTCGCGGCGTCGCCCTGGAGGGCGGCGTGGTACCGATCGTGCCCGCCGCGGTGGTGTTCGACCTTCCGGTCGGCGGATGGCAGTGCCGACCCACCGCGGAGTTCGGCTACGCCGCGGCCGCCGACGCCGGAACCGAGGTTGCGCTCGGCACCGTGGGCGCGGGCACCGGTGCGCGCGTGGGCGTGCTCAAGGGCGGCGTGGGCACCGCGTCGACGGTCCTGGACTGCGGCGCGACCGTCGGTGCGCTCGTGGTGGTCAACGCCGCCGGGGATGCGGTCGACACCGCGACCGGACTGCCCTGGCTGGCGTACCAGATCGAGGAGTTCGGTCTGGTCGCCCCGCCGGCCGACCAGATCGCGGCGTACGCCGACCGGCACCAGGAGTACAGCCCGCTCAACACGACCATCGCCGTCGTCGCAACCGACGCCGCGCTGAGTCCGGCGGGGTGCCGGCGGGTCGCCGTCGCCGCGCACGACGGGCTGGCACGCACTATCCGGCCGTGTCACACGCCGCTCGACGGGGACACCGTCTTCGCGCTGGCCACCGGTGCCGTCGAGGTGCCTCCCGATCCCACCACGCCCGCGTCGATGTCGCCGGAGGTGCCGCTGATCACTCAGGTGGGCGCCGTCGCCGCGGACTGCCTGGCCCGCGCGGTGATGGTCGGTGTGCTGGCCGCCTCGTCGGTGGCCGGAATACCCGCGTACCGGGACCTGTTGCCCGGAGCGTTCGAGTAATCGCGAAACTGCATTCCAGCAGCCGTTTACTCGATGTTTCGCTGCTGGAATACAGTTTCGTGCAGAAAGGGGTAGTTGCTGTGCTGGTCATCCGAGCGGATCTGGTCGACGCCATGGTCGCCCACGCCCGCGCCGATCATCCCGACGAGGCCTGCGGCGTGATCGCGGGGCCCGAGGGCTCGGACCGCCCGGAGCGCTTCATCGCGATGACCAACGCGGAGCGGTCGCCGACGTTCTACCGGTTCGACTCGGGGGAACAGCTCAAGGTGTGGCGGGCATTGGAAGACGCAGGTGAGGCGCCCATAATCATCTACCACTCGCACACCGCGACCGAGGCGTACCCCAGCCGCACCGACATCGCGTACGCATCCGAACCCGACGCCCACTACGTGCTGGTGTCGACCCGCGACCCGGACGAACACGAACTGCGGAGTTACCGCATCGTCGACGGCGTCGTCACCGAGGAACCCGTCAAGATCGTCGAGCAGTACTGAAAAGACCTGAGCCCTAAAGGAGCCGTTGCATGTCTGTTTCCGTGTCCATCCCGACCATCCTGCGCACCCACACCGGTGGGGAGAAGCGCGTCACCGCATCCGGCGAGACGCTGGCGGCGGTGATCAGCGACCTGGAAACCAACTACTCCGGCATCTCCGAGCGCCTGATGGACAAGGACAACCCCGGCAAGCTGAACCGCTTCGTCAACATCTACGTCAACGACGAGGACGTGCGGTTCTCGGGCGGGCTCGACACCACGATCGCTGACGGCGACTCGGTGACGATCCTGCCCGCGGTGGCAGGCGGCTGATCTTGGCGCGATACGACTCGCTGCTCGAAGCCCTGGGCAATACGCCGCTCGTGGGTCTGCGCCGGCTCTCGCCCCGCTGGGACGAGGAGCCCCATGTGCGGCTGTGGGCCAAGCTCGAGGACCGCAATCCGACCGGCTCCATCAAGGACCGACCGGCGCTGCGGATGATCGAGGAGGCCGAGCGGCAGGGCCGGCTACAGCCCGGCGCGACGATCCTGGAGCCGACGAGCGGCAACACCGGCATCTCGCTGGCGATGGCGGCACTGCTCAAGGGCTACCAGATGATCTGCGTGATGCCGGAGAACACCTCGATCGAGCGCCGTCAGCTGCTCGAGCTCTACGGTGCGCGAATCATCTACTCACCCGCCGAGGGCGGTTCGAACACCGCTGTCGCGCATGCGAAAGAGCTTGCGCTGCAGAACCCTTCGTGGGTGATGCTCTACCAGTACGGCAACGAGGCCAACTCGCTGTCGCATTACGAGGGCACCGGCCCTGAGCTCCTCGCCGACCTTCCGGAGATCACCCACTTCGTCGCCGGGCTCGGCACCACCGGAACCCTGATGGGGACCGGACGGTTCCTGCGCGAACGCAAACCGGACGTGAAGATCGTCGCCGCCGAACCCCGGTACGGCGAAGGTGTCTACGCGCTGCGCAACATCGACGAGGGATTCATTCCCGAGCTCTACGACCCGGATGTGCTCACCACGCGGTACTCCGTCGGTTCGTACGACGCGGTCAAACGCACCCGCGACCTGGTCCAGGTGGAAGGGATCTTCGCGGGCATCTCCACCGGCGCGGTGCTGCACGCGGCGCTGGGCATGGCGGCCAAGGCGGTCAAGGCGGGGGAGCAGGCCGACATCGCGTTCGTCGTCGCCGATGCGGGGTGGAAGTATCTGTCGACCGGTGCGTACGCCGGTAGCCTTGATGACGCCGAAGACGCGCTTGAAGGGCAGCTATGGGCATGACCGGTTATCCGGGGACCACACCGTCGCAACCGAGGAAGCGGCCCGCGTGGGTGATCGGCGCCGTCACGGTACTCAGCTTCGTCGTGCTGCTGTGGGTCATCGAGTTGTTCGACTCGCTGTCGAACCACCGGCTCGACGACAACGGCATCCGGCCGTTGGAGTCCGATGGCCTACTGGGCATCCTGTTCGCCCCGTTGTTGCACTCGAACTGGGACCACCTGATCGCCAACACCGTGCCCGCGTTGGTGCTCGGCTTCCTGATGACGCTGGCGGGCATGTCGCGGTTCATCTTCGCGACGGCCATCGTGTGGATTCTCGGCGGGCTGGGCACCTGGCTGATCGGCAACATCGGGATGCACTGCCCGTACGTCGGGGAGCGGTGCGAGGCCAACCACATCGGCGCTTCGGGGCTGATCTTCGGCTGGCTGGCGTTCCTCATCGTGTTCGGGTTCTTCACCCGTAAGGCGTGGGAGATCGTCGTTGGCGTGATCGTGCTGCTCGTCTACGGCAGCGTTCTGCTCGGCGTGCTGCCGGGCACCCCGGGGGTCTCGTGGCAGGGCCATCTCAGCGGTGCGGTCGCGGGCGTCATCGCGGCGTATCTGCTGTCCGGGCCGGAGCGCAAGGCACGCGAGAAGCGCAAGAGCGTGGCGACGAACCCGTACCTGACGTCGTGAGTCCGGCAGTGTCTGCGGACGCGCCCGTCGGCATCTTCGATTCGGGCGTCGGCGGGCTGACGGTCGCCCGCGCGATCATCGACCAGTTGCCCGACGAGAACATCGTCTACGTCGGCGACACCGGAAACGGGCCGTACGGCCCGCTGACCATCCCGGAAGTGCGCGCCCATGCGCTGGCGATCGGGGACGATCTCGTCTCGCGCGGGATCAAGGCGCTCGTCATCGCCTGCAACACGGCGTCGTCGGCGTGCCTGCGCGACGCCCGTGAACGCTACGCCCCGGTGCCCGTCGTCGAAGTGATCCTGCCCGCCGTGCGCAGGGCCGTCGCCGCCACCCGCAACGGCCGGATCGGCGTCATCGGCACCGAGGCGACGATCGCGTCCGGCGCCTACCAGGACGCGTTCGCGGCGGCCCGCGACACCGAGGTGATCGGGGTGGCCTGCCCACGCTTCGTCGACTTCGTCGAGCGCGGCGTGACCAGCGGGCGGCAGGTGCTGGGCCTCGCCGAGGGGTACCTGGAACCGCTTCAGCGCGCACAGGTCGACACGCTCGTTCTGGGTTGCACGCACTACCCGATGCTGTCCGGGCTGATCCAGTTGGCGATGGGCGACAACGTCACGTTGGTGTCGAGCGCCGAGGAGACCGCCAAGGACTTGCTGAAGGTGCTCACCGAACTCGATTTGCTGCGCCCGCACGACGGTCCTCCGGTGCGGCGAATCTTCGAGGCGACGGGCGATCCAGACGCGTTCACCGCCCTGGCCGCACGGTTTCTCGGGCCCACACTCGACGGCGTTCGACCTGTTCAACGTCACGTCGGCGCGCCAAGATGATTTCGGTCGCTCAAACCGGCCATGTTTTCGTCACAGGCCGATCGGGCATGGCAAGCTAGTGAGTGTGCGAATCACCGTTCTCGGTTGCTCCGGCAGTGTTGTCGGACCTGATTCGCCAGCGTCCGGATATCTAGTCTCCGCACCCGATACCCCGCCGTTGGTGCTCGACTTCGGCGGCGGAGTGCTCGGCGCGCTGCAGCGCCATGCCGATCCCAACGACGTGCACGTGCTGCTGTCCCATCTCCATGCCGACCACTGCCTCGATCTGCCGGGGCTGTTCGTGTGGCGGCGCTATCACCCGTCGCCGGCGCAGGAGCGCGGCATCATGTACGGCCCCGCCAACACCTGGGCGCGGCTCGGCGCGGCGTCCTCGCCCGAAGGCGGGGAGGTCGACGACTTCTCCGACATCTTCGAGATCCGGCATTGGGTCGACAACGAACCGGTCACCATCGGCTCGCTGACCGTGACGCCGAAGCTCGTCTGTCACCCCACCGAGTCCTACGGCATGCGCATCACCGATCAGGACGGCGCGACGCTGGTCTACAGCGGGGACACCGGTTACTGCGACGCCCTCATCGACTTGGCGCGCGGCGCCGACGTGTTTCTGTGCGAGGCCTCATGGACGCATTCGCCGGAACGGCCTCCGCGGCTGCACCTGTCGGGCACCGAGGCGGGGCGGGCCGCGGCCGAGGCCGGAGTCGGTGAACTCCTGCTGACCCACATCCCGCCGTGGACGTCGCGCGAGGATGTCATCAGCGAGGCCAAGGCCGAGTTCGACGGTCCGGTCCACGCGGTGGTGTGCAACGAGACGTTCGACGTCGTCCGCGCCGCCTAGTCAGAACCGACCGATAGGGTTGGTGCGTGTCCCAGAGAGAAGACGGCCGGCTTGACGACGAGCTGAGGCCGGTTCGCATCACCCGCGGCTTCACCACCCATCCCGCCGGTTCCGTGCTGGTGGAATTCGGCCAGACGCGCGTCATGTGCACGGCGAGCGTCACCGAGGGCGTGCCGCGGTGGCGTAAGGGCTCCGGAAAGGGTTGGCTGACAGCCGAATACGCGATGTTGCCCGCCGCAACCCACGACCGGTCCGACCGCGAGTCCGTCAAGGGCCGCGTCGGCGGCCGCACCCAAGAAATCAGCCGGCTGGTCGGAAGGTCGTTGAGGGCGTGCATCGACCTCGCGGCGCTGGGCGAGAACACGATCGCGATCGACTGCGACGTGTTGCAGGCCGACGGGGGCACCCGCACCGCGGCGATCACCGGGGCCTACGTCGCGTTGGCCGACGCGGTGACCTACCTGGGCGCCGCCGGCAAGCTGTCCGACCCGCGCCCGCTGTCGTGTGCGATCGCCGCGGTCAGCGTCGGCGTGGTCGACGGCCGGGTCCGCGTCGACCTGCCCTACAGCGAGGACTCGCGCGCCGAGGTCGACATGAACGTCGTCGCCACCGATACCGGAACCCTCGTCGAGATCCAGGGCACCGGTGAGGGCGCGACGTTCCCCCGCTCGACGCTGGACAAGATGCTCGACGCCGCGATGGGTGCGTGCGAGCAGATCTTCGAGATCCAGCGCCAGGCCCTGGAGCTGCCGTATCCCGGGGTGTTGCCGGAGTCGAAAGAGCCGCCGAAGAAGGCGTTCGGAAGCTGACCGAGCTGCTGGTGGCCAGCCGCAACCCGAAGAAGCTGGCCGAGTTGCACCGCGTGCTGACGGCGGCGGGGGTGTCGGGGTTGACGCTGCGCTCGCTCGACGACGTGCCCGCGTTCGACGAGGCGCCCGAGACCGGCGCGACATTCGAGGAGAACGCATTGGCCAAGGCGCGCGACGCGTTTCGGGCGACGGGTCTTGCGACGGTCGCCGACGATTCCGGGCTGGAGGTCGCGGCGCTGAACCGGATGCCGGGGGTGCTGTCGGCGCGGTGGGCGGGCCGGCACGGTGACGACACGGCCAACACCGCGCTGCTGTTGGCGCAGCTGGCCGACGTGCCCGACGACCGGCGCGGCGCGGCGTTCGTGTCGGCGTGCGCGCTGGTGCACGGCGCCGGCGAGGTCGTCGTGCGGGGCGAGTGGCCGGGCAGCATCGTCCGCGAACCTCGCGGTGACGGCGGCTTCGGCTACGACCCGGTGTTCCTGCCGGAGGGCTCGACGCGCACGGCCGCCGAACTCGACCCCGCCGAGAAGGACGCGGCATCCCACCGGGGGCGGGCGCTGACTGCCCTGCTTCCCGCGTTGCGCGCGTTGGCCGATCGATCGTGAGCTCGCGCTCGAGATTCGGCGGATATTTGGAGGACAAACTCAGGTTCGCCGCCGAAATTTTGTATAGCTCAACTAAGCGGTAGCATCCCCGGGGTGCGCCGCTCCTCCGTCGAATCCGAAGTCGGCAGGACGCGGCACCCGGCGATCGTCGTTGCGGTGCTCGCAGCGGCGGGCATCAGCGTCTCGCTGATGCAGACGCTCGTCATCCCGCTGATCCCCGAACTGCCCACGCTGCTGAACACCAGCGCATCCAACGCGTCGTGGGTGATCACCGCGACGCTGCTGACGGCGGCCGTCGCGACGCCGATGTTCGGCAGGCTCGGCGACATGTACGGGCCCAAGCCGATCCTGATCATCTGCGCCCTACTGCTCACCGTGGGATCGCTGATCGCGGCGACGACGACCGCGCTGATCCCGGTCATCGTGGGCCGCGGGCTCCAGGGCTTCGGCATGCCGATCATCCCGCTGGGCATCAGCGTCATGCGTGCCTCGGTGCCGGCACATCGGGTCGGCACCGCGATGGGTCTGATGAGCGCATCGCTGGGTGTCGGTGGTGCGCTTGGGCTTCCGCTGTCGGCGATCATCGCCGATCGGTCCGACTGGCACGCGTTGTTCTGGTTCGGCGCCGCGCTCGGGGTGGTGGCGGCGGTGTCGTTCGCGGTGCTGGTGCCGCACCTTCCGTCGGTCTCCGCCGACCGCTTCGATGCGTTGGGCGCGCTCGGGCTGGCGGGCGGGCTCGTGACACTGCTGCTGGGCATCTCCAAGGGCGGAAGCTGGGGCTGGACGAGTGCGATCACCGTGACGATGTTCGCCGCGTCGGTGGTGATCTTCGGACTGTTCGCGCTGTGGCAGTTCCGGACGACTGCTCCCATCGTCGATCTGCGCACGACGTTGAAGCGGCCGGTGCTGACGACGAACCTGGCGTCCATCGCGGTGGGCTTCTCGCTGTTCGCGATGTCGTTGATCGCGCCGCAGATCCTCGAACTGCCGGCGGGTGCGGGTTACGGGCTGGGCCAGTCGATGTTGGAGACCGGTTTGTGGATGGCGCCGGGCGGTCTGGCGATGATGCTGACCTCGCCGGTGGCCGCCCGGATCGCCGGTGTACGCGGTCCGCGGTTCACGCTGTTCGTCGGATCGACGGTGGTGGCCGTCGGCTATCTGTCGGGACTGCTGCTGATGAACAGCGCGTGGCAGCTGTGCGTGTTCAACGTGATGGTCAGCGTCGGCGTCGGCTTCGCGTTCTCGTCGCTGCCCGCGCTGATCAACGCGGCGGTGCCCGTGTCGGAAACGGCGGCCGCCAACGGAATCAACGCGCTGGCGCGGTCGCTGGGAACGTCGATCTCCAGCGCGGTCATCGGCGCGGTGCTCACGGTGATGACCACGACCGTCGCCGGCCAGCAGGTGCCGTCGCTGGGCGGGTTGCGCGTGGCGCTGCTTATCGCGGCCGGTGCGGCCGTCATCGCCGCGCTCACCGCGCTCGCGATCCCGAAGGGCGACGAATCGGAGGAGTCAGAGCCCGATCTGGCGCTGACTACAGACCGTAGCGTTCTTTGATCTCGCGGGTCTGAACCTGCTCGACGATGATGCCCACGAGCGGAATGGTGCCGGCGAGCAGAACACCGACGGTCTTCCCGATCGGCCAGCGCACCTTGACCGCGAGGTTCGCGGTGAAGAGCAGATACACGAAGTACACCCAGCCGTGGACCACCGCGATCCACTTCAGACCCTCGACGTGGTAGACGTACTTCATCACCATCTCGTAGCAGAGCGCGATGAGCCAGATGCCCGTCGTCCAGGCCAGCACTCGGTAGCCCAGAAGTGCCTTGCGGATGTTTTCGGCGGAGGTGATCGGCTGCTCGGTCATGTGGCCGGGTGTTCCTTGTCTTTCTTCGCGAGCTCGGCCAGGTAGGCGTTGTACTCGCGTAGTGCGGGGTCGTCGACGTCGTCGTCTAAGCGGGTTGACGCTGCGGGCTTTTGGGGGAGCAGGTCCTCGGGGATCTCGGTGATGTCGCGATTCGTCGGCTGGGGTGGTGCCTCCTCGTAGCGCACGAACTTGTAATACGCGTACACGACGAAACCGGCGAACAGCGGCCACTGCATCGCATAGCCGAGGTTCTGGAAGCTGCCCGAGGCCGACTCGAAGCGGGTCCACTGCCACCACGCCAACGCCAGACAGCCGGCGGCGCCGACGATCACCAAGGCGATGAGCGCCGGCCTCCTACGCCGTGTAGTGGACACCTTCCAACGGTACCGCGCTACCCTTGGACGGCCCATGCGCGAGTGGCGGAATGGAAGACGCGATGGTTTTAGGTGCCATTGTCCTGTGGACGTGGGGGTTCGAGTCCCCCCTCGCGCACCCACGCCGATCGGCGGTTTTTGCGTCGGGATCGTGATGCACGGCCTGCGTGTTCAGCCGGCGAAGTACTTCTGCCCGCCGCTGGGTATGCGCCCGAATCCGGCTCTGAGCAGAGGCGCCAGGACCGCGACCGGCAGGCTCGCGGCCCTCTTCGGTTCGATCGCGAGCACCCAGGTGAACCGCGTCTGGTGGCCCTCCGCTTCGACGAGGTAGGCCTCGGCGAACCGTTTGAAGAGCGGCAGCGTGGACTCGTAGACGTAGAAGGACTTCTGCCGGCCCTCGTCCCATGCGAAGAAGCGCTCGCGCATGACGGCACCGCCGGGAGCGGTGACGTCCCTAGTCGTGCCGACGCCGAAGGGGCGCGGTGAGGTCCAGGTGACGTCCTTGATCGACGGCCCCCACGCCGCCAGCGATTCGTCCGACGTCAGCGACTCCCACACGCGTTCCGGCGTCGCGGCGAAACGCTTCTCGTAGCGGAAGACATGGGGTGCTGACACCAGGAAGTCGGCGTCGGCGGAGAGAAGGGGATACCAGCGGGCCATAGCTGGCCATCATGGCAGGCCCGCGGCGAGGGAGCTCAGTCGTCCCGGCTCTGCTTGCCGAAGCAGACCATGCTGGCGGTGAAGCTGAAGACCGCGACCACACCGGCGGTGGCGGCCAGCGGCGCGTCGGAGGCACCCCAACTCGCGAGCCCGACCGCGACCGCGATGATCGCGGTGAAGATCAGGAAGAGGCCCGTGGTGGCGAGCGCTTCGGCGGCTGGATTGTCAGCGGGGGCGAGGGCGCGCTCGCGCATCGAGGTCTCCTGTTGGCTCGCGGTTACGGACGGTTGTGCTGAGGTTGCCCACTGGCAACCGCCGTGAAACCCGCGCCCGAAAAGACCCGGTTCAGCCCGCCTTTCGGACCGTGAACCCGTTGAGTTCGGCCAGCGACTGCAGTTGCCGCAATGCGAATTGGCGTGACCGGCCGGTGTCGGGGATGTGGATGCCGGCCCATACCCCGACGGCCCCCGGCGTTTGGCACGCCTCCCGCGCACAGAGCCAGCGTCGCGGACATGTCCGGCACAACTCCTTGGCGCCGTCGTCGGCCCCTAGGGCCCATCGGTCGGGGTCCTGGGCGCAGGCGCCGATCGGAGCGTTCTGCAATGCGCCGACCGAAAAGGGGCGCGCCGTCCTGCCGGTCGGCCGTTCGTCGGCGGGCATCTGCGTCTCCTCTCGGTCTTCGGTCCGCGACTCGGCCGACAATACACGTGTATCGTTGCTGGCGACACTTCGGCAGTGGCTAGGGTGTGGGGGTGAACTCTCTCGCCCGCGGGTATCGATGACGGCGGTACGGGCGGATCGGTACGCCTCCGGTGGTGATCAGCGTCCGAGCGTCGAACGGATTCGTGACGCGGCACTGAAATGCTTCGCGGACCGGGGCACGTCCGCGACGTCGCTGCGCGCGGTCGCGGCGGAAGCGGGTGTCTCCCTCGGATTGGTGCAACACCACTTCGACACCAAGGCGAACTTGATCAAGGCCGTCGACGAACATGTGCTCGGTGTGATGGCCTCCGCGCTCGCGAAACCCATTCCCGAACCGCCGGCAGATTCCATCGCCGACATCGGTAACAGGGTGACGTCGCTGGTCGCCGACGAGCCGGATGTGGTGGCGTACGTCGGCCGCGCGCTCACCGACGGCAGCGCGCTCGGGCGGGAGGTATTCGATGCGTTGGCGGACATCGGTGCCGAGCGGTGGCAGGTGCGCGCCGAGCAGAACCTGACCCGACCGGATCTCGATCCGATCTGGGGCACGCTGAATCCGCTGGTGCTGGCGCTCGGGGCGTGGGTGCTGCGCGCCCACATCGAGCGTCATCTTCCCGAACCGCTCGAGACGCCGACACAATTGCGGCGGTGGCAAGAGGCCACTGACTCCCTCCTGCGTGATGGGCAGATGCGCCACCAATCCTGACGTCTACAGCGAGGTGCCGCCGACCCGTTTGCGGTAGCTCGTCGGCGTCTCCCCGCAGAACTGCGTGAAGGCCCGGGTGAACGAACTGAGGCTGTCGAAGCCCACGGCCGACGACGTCTCCTGAACCGACTGCCCCGGTGCGGCGAGCAACGCCATGGCCTTGAGCATCCGAGCGTGCAGAAGGTATGTGCGCCATGGCATTCCGACCGCAGATTGAAACAGTCGCCGCAGCGTACGCTCCGATACGGAAACCGCCCGGCTCACCTCGTCCGCGCTCACCCCGTCCAGATGCTCTTTGGTATAGGCCATCGCGGCGGCGACGATCGGGTGTTCGGAGCTGGGCAGGCTCAACGGCGCCTCGTGGTCGAGCGCCTCGGCCACCAGGTTTGCCAAGGTGCGGAAGAACGCATCGGAGATCTCGTCGCCTTCCGGCCTGTCGATCGGCCAGCGCAGCGCGTAGACCATCATCTCGCGGATCAGCGGCGACACCGCGAGGATGCGTGCCCGCTCGCCAGCGTGCGGGATCAGTTGCGGATCGAACATCACCGCTACGGTCCGGACGTCGGGGTTCATGGTGGCCTGATGTTCGAGCCCGACCGGAATCCAAGCCGCCTGTTGGGGCGGCAACAGGTAGTGCGCCGAGTCGGTTTCGACCTCGACAACCCCGCCGAGCGCGTACTCGATCTGGTGCACGTCGTGCGAGTGCCAACCGGTGATCAGCGCGTCACCCTCGTACAGATAGCTGCCGCCCAGCGCGCGCCCGCCTCGCCGCAGGTCGATGACCCGGCGGGTGGGGACGCCGGCCAGTTTGGCCGGTTCGGCCAAACCTCTGTCCGATAGCGCAGAGACGGTCACGGTGCTAGACGGTACTACTGAGGTATGAACGTTGACGACCTGATCCTGGTGAGCATCGACGACCACGTGGTGGAACCGCCCGACATGTTTCTTCGGCATGTTCCGGCCAAGTACAAGGACGAGGCGCCAATCGTGGTCACCGACGACAAGGGCGTCGACCAATGGATGTATCAGGGCCGCCCGCAGGGGGTCAGTGGGCTGAACGCGGTGGTGTCCTGGCCCGCCGAGGAGTGGGGCCGCGATCCGGCCGGCTTCGCCGAGATGCGGCCCGGCGTGTACGACGTGCACGAGCGTGTCCGCGACATGAACCGCAACGGCATCCTGGCCTCGATGTGCTTCCCGACGTTCACCGGGTTCTCCGCACGACACCTCAACATGCACCGCGAAGAGGCCACCCTGGTGATGGTGTCGGCCTACAACGACTGGCACATCGACGAGTGGGCGGGTTCATACCCCGACCGCTTCATCCCGATCGCAATCCTGCCGACCTGGAATCCGGAGGCCATGTGCGACGAGATCCGCCGCGTCGCCGCGAAGGGCTGTCGTGCGGTGACGATGCCGGAACTGCCGCACCTCGAGGGTCTTCCGAGCTATCACGACGAGGAGTACTGGGGCCCCGTCTTCCGGACCCTGTCCGACGAGAACGTGGTGATGTGCCTGCACATCGGCACCGGTTTCGGCGCGATCAGCATGGCGCCCAACGCCCCGATCGACAATCTGATCATCCTGGCCACTCAGGTGTCGGCGATGTGCGCGCAGGATCTGCTGTGGGGCCCGGCGATGCGCAACTACCCAGACCTGAAATTCGCGTTCTCCGAAGGCGGTATCGGCTGGATCCCGTTCTACCTCGACCGCAGCGACCGTCACTACACCAACCAGAAGTGGCTGCGACGTGACTTCGGGGACAAGTTGCCGTCCGACGTGTTCCGCGAGCATTCGCTGGCCTGCTATGTCACCGACAAGACGTCGCTGAAGCTGCGTCACGAGATCGGCATCGACATCATTGCGTGGGAATGCGACTACCCGCACTCGGACTGCTTCTGGCCCGATGCGCCCGAACAGGTGCTCGCCGAACTGAATGCGGCCGGTGCATCCGACTCCGACATCAACAAGATCACGTGGGAGAACTCGTGCCGGTTCTTCAGCTGGGATCCGTTCAAGCTCACACCGAAGGAGCAGGCGACCGCAGGGGCGTTGCGCGCCAAGGCCACCGACGTCGACGTCTCGATTCGCCCCCGTAAGGAGTGGGCGCGGCTCTACGAGCAGAAGCAGCTCGCGAAGGCATAGGCTCGGCGGGTCACCACATCAGGCCGCGGGCCATCTCCGACGGCGGGATCTCCTCCATTGAGATCAGGCCCGCGGGGGCGCGGCACACCCAGTCGATGACGTTGACGACGCGGGCCGCGGTCGAGACGCAGCCCGCCTCGGTGACGTCGAGAACCGGGTGCGAGAGCAGGGTGTTGATCTCGACGCGCGGCTCACCCTCGATGATCACCTTGTGCACCCCGGAGTGTCCGTCCGGTGGGTACTCCCAGTCCGGCGCGGCCGCGGGGGTGAGCCGGGTGGTGTGCTCGACGGTGATGACGGGGGAGCCGGTGCGGAAGCCTTCGGCTGCGAAGCGCACACCCGCCATCCCGCCGGGCTCGACGGTCATCATCCTGCATTCGATTCGCCTGTCGGTGTACCACGGCTCGAAACGCTCGGTGACGTCGTCGAGTTCGACACAAAGGTGGGCGGCGATGTTGCGCACCAGCCCACCGAACATCGCGGTGATGACGCCTGGTAAGAAGGCCATCGCGGGGTCGTCGCCTGGCTTGCTGCCGAAACCCATTGCGGTGCCGGTGTACTCGTAGTCGTCGTAGTTGCCGTAGTCGAAGACCTCCCGGACGGTGACCGACTCCGCACGGGTCGCGAGGCTGAGCGCAGCCAGCACCGCGGTGTCGCCCGAGTACCCCGGGTCGATCCCGTTGACGTAAAGCGACGAATTGCCCTTCGCACAGGCATCTTCCAACGGTCCCCGCAGCCAGTCGTCGGCCTGGCGCGGCGTCACCAGCCACACCATCGACGTCCCGACGACATTGATCCCAGCCGACAGGAACCGCGACATCTGTTCCAGGGCTTCCATCGGACGCGTCTCACCGAGGGCGGTGTAGACGACGCAGTCCGGCTTCAACGCGATCAGCGCATCGATGTCGTCGGTGGCGATGACGCCGGTCGGATCGGCCAGGCCGCACAACTCGGCCGCGTCGCGCCCGACCTTCTCGGGGCTGGCGGCGTGGACGCCGACGAGTTCGATGTCGGGACGGCCGATGAGCGCCCGAAGTGATTGCTGACCGACGTTTCCGGTGGAGAACTGGACCACTCTTCGCATTGCACGCCTCGATCAGTAGTCGGGTATGGGCAGCGGCAGGTTATTCGATTCGATTCCGCCGTCGACGTGGAAGATGGCGTTGGTCGCGTAGCAGTCCCTGGTCGACAGGTAGACGCAGAGCCGACCGAGATCCTCGACGTCGCCGAGTCGATGCAGCGGCGTGAGGGAGAGCATCGTGTCCAACGCCCCCGGCATCATGTCGAGACCGGATTGCAGTCCTTCGGTGGCGAACGAGCCGAGTGCGATGGCGTTGACGCGGATCTTCGGCGCCAACTCTTGGGCCATCGCCCGGGTGAGCGCTTCGAGCCCACCTTTGGCGACGCAGTACGAGGTGAGCGCGCGGATGCCGAAACGTGCTGATCCGGACGAGATGTTGACGATGTTGCCGCGTCCGGCCTCGATCATGTGGCGGGCGGCGAGTTGACTCATGATGAACGCTGACGTGACACACCAGTCGAACGTGTGCCGGAAGTCCTCGTCGGTGATGTCGAGAAACGACCCGAACGTCGAACCACCCACATTGTTGATGAGGATGTCGATGCGCCCGAACTCTTTCATCGCCGTGTCCACCACACGTTCGCCGTCCGGACGGCTGATGGCGTCGGCCACCAGGGCGAGCCCCTTACCGCCCGAATCCTCGATGCCCTTGATCGTTGCCACGATGTCGGATTCGGTGCGTGCGGTGCCGACGACGGTGGCCCCTGCTTCGGCGAGGACCCTCGCGATTCCCTGTCCCACCCCCTTGCCCGCTCCGGTGACGATCGCCACCTGTCCGTCGAGGTTGAACTGTTCGAGCGCCATCGGACTCCTTCCGAAATTGACTGCAGTCAATCACACGTGTCAATACCCGGTCGGTATTGCTATCGTCGGGGCATGGCAGTGGTGGACAAACCCTCAGCGCGCGAGGCCAAACGCTTACAGACGCGCGAGCGGTTGATGGGCGCGGCCATTGCGGAGTTCAAGCGGTCGGGCATGGCCGAGGCCGATGTGGGCGCGATCGTCGCCGCGGCCGGGGTCGCGCACGGCACGTTCTTCTTCCACTTCCCGACGAAGCAACATGTGCTGCTCGAACTGGAGCGTCGCGAAGAGGAGCGCATCGCCAAACAGCTCGGTCGATACGCCGATTCGGCTCGCGACCTGTCCGCCGTGCTCGACGAGGCGGTTCAACTCGTTCTGGGTCTGGAACGCCGTCTCGGGGCGATATTGTTCAAAGATTTTCTCGCCCTGCACTTCTCGCAGACACGTCCCGCGGATGAGAGCAACGAGCATCCAGTCATCGTCAGGGTCGCCCAGGAGATCGAGCGAGCACGGAAATCAGGCCGGGTTGCCCCCGACGTCGACCCGATGAACAGTGCGGTGTTCTTCTTGCTGGGCCTTTACGCATTGTTGACGACCACGCACGAATGGCCCACGCAGAGCTCCATGCTCGACGACTATGTGACACGCACCCTGCGGGGTATCGAAGCCCGATAGTTTGTTGACTGAGGTCAGTCTTCCTGCGATGCTCACAAGGCCGACTCTCAGGAGGGTGCCTTGACTCTGCGCACAGAACCCGTCGCCGCCGGCGGTCTGGACGAGCACATGGAACGCTCCCGGCTGGCCCAACGCCAGGCGGACAAGTGGCTGATATCCGGCAGCCTGCTCATCGGTACCGCGGCCCTTGGGATCTTCGGCCTCCCGCTGTTTCTGCGCGGTGTCTGGCTGTTGCGCAAGGCTGCGCGCGAGGGCCTGGCCGTGCGTCCGATGATCGTCACACTGATCGGCTATCTGGTGATCATCGACGCGGCCATCAACACGGTGGGCTGGGCGCTCGACCTAGTGGCGAACCACACCATCCTGGCGCGAATTCTGTTGAACGGCTGGGGCGCGATGTTCGACGCCGGTTACTTCTGGCACTACAACGAGCTGTGGCTCGGCGGCGCCGCCGGACCGGGGGAGAAGGCGATGGAGGTCGGGATGATCCTCACCGTCTTCACCATGCGGATCGCCGCGGGAATCGGGTTTCTGCAGATGAAGCGCTGGGGTCACCAGTGGATGATCGTCACCTGCTGGATGGGTGTGCTCATCTGGTGTCTGTACGTGTTCAACATGACGATGTACGCCGACGTGCGGTACGCGGGCACGATCTTCCCCGTCGTCGGTTGGTGGCTGTACGACATCTTCTACATCACGCCGTTCCTCGCGATTCCGTACCTGCACACGGTGAACAGGGAAATCTTCTCCGACTGACTCAACTCATTGACCTAAGTCAGTATATGGACTACAAAGGGCATACGATGACGGCTCAGGCCAAGCTGTTGGCGCGCGTGGAAGGCCGGGACGAACTGCCGGCCGCGGTCGCCGTTCGATGCCGCCCGAATCGGCCACCTCGGCCGTGCGGCTGAGCACATCCCGCTGACATCAACCCGCTCCGAGGAGGCGCACACGTGGACTGGATCTGGGAGATACTTCGCTACGTCGCCGCCTGGGGCGGCACCGGCCTGATCATCTGGTTCTGGTACTGGATGTTCTCCAACATCGGAACCTTCTGAGCGGCCCCGAATTCCATGGCTGAACTCTCCGACTCACACGCGATGGCGGTCGAGCGCAGTTGCGCGGTGACGGCCGTGGCGCTGAGCGGGCAACGGCGTCAAGGCGTTCGCCTCGTGACCGGGCAGCACCGCGCGTTCGGCCTCAACGCCGCACTGGATTACGTCCACGTGCCGTATCCGATCGCTCACGGCTGGACCCGGCGGACGCTCACCTGTGGGATCGCGCTGCAGTGCTCGCCGTCGAAGGACAAAGTGGTCGGGTTCCGGCTGAACGAACTGTCGACACGTGAACTGCGGGCTTTGACCGTGGTGGAGGCCGGTGTCGCACTGGGCTGGGCTGCCGAGCGCTGGCCCGGTCTGCTGCCCGAGTTCGCGCGCGTACTCGGCGCCATCGAGATGCTCGACGGTGACCTCGATGCGACCTCGATGCTCAACCGGGCGATCGCCTTGGCGCGCACCACCGAATCGCTCGGCGTCGATCCGCTGTTCGGCCGGCTTCCTCTGGCGTACACCGCTCCGCAGAGCATGTCGGACAAGCTGCGCCGCACGCTGGGCAGGATGCCGTGGACCACATCCGAGAAGCGGCTGCCGCGGCCGTATTCCATCCCTGTCGGAGGCGACGGCGGAATTCGCAATCCGAACCTTCCGCCGCCGAGCCGCCCTCAGGACAACGATCTCGACATCACGCCCGATCACCGGCCCGGAATCCCCTACCCCGAATGGAATGCGTGGACCAAGAGTTTCATGCGCGACCACGTCGCCGTGCTCGAGAAGGCGCACGCCTCGCGCACGCGCGAGCCGGAATCCGCATCCGCCGAACTGCGCCGGTGGTTCGAGGAGCACACTCATCGCGCGATGAAGAACCGGTTGGAGGACGGGTCCGACCTGGACGTCGAACAGTACGTCAACCACTACGTCGACCTCGCCACCGGTGAGGCGATCGAGCCGCGGATCTTCCGCGAACTGCTGCCCAGCAACCGGGACGTCACCACGGCGCTTCTGCTGGACGGCAGTTCGTCGCTCGGAGTGCACGGCGGCCGCATCTTCAAGCTCGAGTTGGCCTGCGCCGACGCGCTTTCGCGCGCGATGACGCTGGCCCGCGAGCGGCACGGCATTTTTGTGTTCACCGGAAACACCCGTCATCGCGTCGAAGTCAGTTGCCTCAAGGACTTCGAGGACCGCAGGTTCGTGCCGCCCGGCCGTCTCGGACTGGCCACCGGCGGCTACACCCGGCTCGGCGCCCCGCTGCGCCATCTGACCAGCCGATTGCTCGCTCAACCGTCCGAGCGCCGGCTGCTCATCGTGATCGGTGACGGGCTCATCTCCGACGAGGGATACGAGGGCCGATACGCCTGGGCCGACGCCGCACACGCCGTCGAAGAGGCCAACGATGCGGGTGTTCGCATCTACTACGTCGGCGTGGGGCCCACCCGAGTCGACCCGTTGCCGGAGGTTTTCGGACCTCAACGCTCACAACGCATCCGACGAGTCGAGGAGCTGCCCCGAGTGCTTGCCCACGTCCATCGTGAATTGGTGGCCGCATGACCGACGCCAGCGAACGAACAGGCAACAGCGACTATTACGCGAACGCCAACGAAGTCCAGCTCTTCGAGCAGGCCTACCAACAACGGCTGCCGGTGATGCTGACCGGTCCGACCGGCTGCGGCAAGACCCGGCTCGTCGAGCACATGGGGGTGCTGCTGCGTCGGCCCGTCGTGACGATCAGCTGCCACGACGACCTGACGAGTTCCGACCTCGTCGGACGATTCATGGTCACCGGCGGCGACGTGGTGTGGACGGACGGGCCTCTCACCAGGGCCGTGAAGGACGGTGCGATCTGCTATCTCGACGAGGTGGTGGAGGCCCGCCACGACTCGCTGGCCATCCTGCACTCGTTGACCGATCACCGCCGCGCGCTGTACCTCGACCGGGCCGGTGAGGTCGTCAAGGCGCCGGACACCTTCATGCTGGTGTGCTCGTACAACCCCGCCTACCGCAGCTCGCTGAAGGAACTCAAACCGTCGTTCCGTCAACGCTTCGTCACGATCCCGATGGGGTACCTGGCACCCGGCCGCGAAGCCGAGGTCATCGGCGCCGAAACAGGGGTGGACTCCGCGACCGCGACGCGACTCGTGCACTGCGCCACCGCGATCCGCACGGCCGATGAGGCGTTTCACTTCGAACCGCCGTCCACCCGCGTGCTCGTGACCGCCGCGCAGCTGATCGTCGCCGGCGCAACCGAACTGGAAGCCGCCGAGGCCTGCATCCTCGCGCCGCTGTCCACCGACGGTGCCATCACCGACGGCTTGCGTGAAGTCGCCGTGGCCAGCCTGGCCGCCGACGCTGGAAGCACCCACGGCTAGGAAGGAGTCCAACCGCATGGATCAAAAGGAGCGCAAGCGCAAGAAGGCGCTGATCATCCTGCAGATAGTCATCTACGGCTACCTGTTCGCGATGTTCGCGATCCAGCTCTACATGTCGTTCGCGCGCGGATGGTGGGAATTGTGAATCTGCCTCTGCTGAACCGTCGTTCGAATGTGCCCGCGGCGGGGGACGGGTCCGTGAGCCTCGAGGAACACCACGACCAATCGCGGCTCGCCCAGCGTCGTGCGGACAAGTGGATGATCGTCGGTGCCGCGCTGATGGGTATGTGGGCGCCGGGGCTGATCGGATTCCCCATCTTCATGCGCGGCGTGTGGCTGCAGCGTCAGGCTGCGCGCGCCGGGTTGTCGATGCGACCGATGATCGTCACTCTGATCGGCTATCTCGTGCTGATCGACGGAATGCTCAACAGCCTCGGCTGGGCGCTCGATCTGGTCGCCAACCACACGCTGATCAATCGGGTGCTGATGGTCGGCTGGGGCGCGATGTTCGACGCCGGCTACTTCTGGCACTACAACGAACTGTGGGTGGGTGGCGCGGCCGGATCGGGCGAGAAGTCGATGGTGTTCGGCATGATCCTGACGGTTTTCGCGATGCGGTGCGCCGCGGCAATCGGGTTTCTGCAGATGAAGCGCTGGGGTCATCAGTGGATGATCATCACCTGCTGGATGGGCGTGCTCATCTGGTGTCTGTACGTGTTCAACATGACGATGTACGCCGACGTGCGCTATGCCGGCGTGGTCTTCCCGGTCATCGGTTGGTGGCTGTACGACATCTTCTACATCACGCCCTTCTTGGCCATTCCGTATCTCCACACGGTCAACCGCGAAATCTTCACCGACTGAACAGGTTCAAGGAGCCGACTGATGACATCGCCTTCGCTTACCCCCGACAGCGGCGAGAAAGACAACGCCGACGACCTACCACCCGGCACCACGCCGTACTACGCGCGGATGCACCTCTACATCAAGCGTGCCGTGCTCGTCTGCCTGGTCGCGCTGGTGATCGAGGGCGCGTTCACGCTGCCGTTCATGGCGGTTTACTACGGCTATCCCACCCTGAGCCTCACCGAGATCTGCAGTGAGCTGCTCAAGGTTCGCTACTCCGATGACGCGCTGGAGTGCAAGGTGCCGTATCCGCCGCTGGGTCCCCCGGAGGGCGCCGAGGGCAAAGACACCGCTCAGGACGAGTGGGGCGTTCAGCCGGTGCCGAAGTACAACCGGATCGGTTGGCGCGAACTGGTCCGCATCCACCAGGAGCGAGAGGCGCGGCAAGCCGCCCAATCCCAAGGGAATCCGGCTCCGTGAGCCGAAAAGCCCCGGAGGAACACGCGGCGAACTGGGATCTCCGGCACGAGGATTTCAACGACGAGGAGTTCCTCTACGACGTATACGCGGTGATGCGCCGCAATGCGCCGTTCGCCCACACCGATTCGCCGTTCCTCAGCGCCACCCCCGGCGGCGCGTGGGTGGCCGTGCGGTATGAGCAGTGCTACAAGATCCTCCAGGACTGGCAGCACTTCTCCAGCAATCCGACACCCGAAGCGTCCGAGCACCTCGCGGGCGACCTCGTCATCACCCTCGACCCGCCGCGTCAGCAGAAGTTTCGCAAGGTGCTCAATCCGTACTTCTCCCCGGCCAGAATGAAGGCGCTGCGGCCGCAGATCCGGGAGGAGACCGATCGACTGATCGACGGCTTCATCGAACGCGGTGCCGGGGACCTGGCCGAGGTGGCCTGGCGGCAGCCCGGCATCGTGTTCTTCAAATACCTCCTCGGCATGCCGATCGGGGATGTCCCGCTGTGTGTCGAGCTGACGGACACCGCCCTCAACGGGGCGACCGAGGACGAGCGGATGGCCGCATGGGGTGGTCTCTACCAGCACATCCATGATGCGGTGGCCGAGCGCAGCGCCGCACCACCGCAGGACGACATGATCGACGTCCTGTTGTCGGCCGAAATCGACGGCGAGAAGCTGCCGTTCGCCGATGTGGTGTCGAACGCGATGCTGCTGGTGCAGGCCGGTCTGGAGACCACCGCGAGCGCGATGTCATTCGCCTTCCATTACCTCGCCACCCATCCCGAGGAGCGTGACCGATTGGCCGGTGACGCGGACATGGTGCCGCGCGCGGTCGAGGAGTTCATCCGATTCGGCGGATCGATCCACGGAATCCCCCGCACTGTCGCCAAAGAGGTCGAGTTGGGCGGGCAGACGTTCGAAGCGGGCCAGTCGGTCATCGTCAACTACGCCTCCGCCAACCGGGACGAACGCGAGTTCCGCGACGCCGACCGGTGCATTCTCGACCGCCGGGAGAACCGGCATCTGGGCTTCGGTGCGGGTGTGCACCGCTGCCTCGGCTCGAACCTCGCGCGACTGGAGTTCCAGGTCGGTCTCGAGCAGGTGCTGACGCGGATGCCGGACCTCGCCCTCGACCCCGATGCATCGGGACACTTTCACGGGAGCTCGGTCACCCGCGGATTCCGCTCGGTGCCAGTAGTTTTCAGCCCCGCCGAACGGTCGGCGGCATGACGTATCGCATCGTCCAGTGGACAACGGGCAACGTGGGCAAGCGTTCGGTCCGCGCGGTGGCCCGCAACCCGCATCTGGAGCTGGTCGGATGCTATGCGTGGTCGAAAGACAAGGTCGGTCGCGACGTGGGGGAGTTGTGCGGCATCGACCCGCTGGGCGTGACCACGACCGACGACGTCGACGCCCTGCTGGCGCTGCGACCGGACTGTGTCGTCTACAACCCGATGTTCGCTGACGTGGACGAGATGGTTCGAATACTGCGCGCCGGGGTGAACATCGTCTCCACATCCGAGTTCATCACCGGCCACTTCTTCGGCGACGACCGCGACCGCATCGTCGAGGCGTGCCGGCACGGTCAGTCGACCATTTTCGGCAGCGGAATCAACCCCGGCTTCATCCAACTCTTCGCCATCGTGTCGGCGGGCTTGTCGGAGAGCGTGGACAAGGTGTCGGTCGTGGAGGCCATCGACACCACGATCTACAACTCACCGGACACCGAAAAGCCCATGGGCTTCGGCTATCCCATCGACCATCCAGATCTGAAATCGATCACCGAGAAGGGCTCGGCGATCTTCCGAGACGGTGTCCTGCTCGTCGCCGAAGCGCTCGGCGTGAGTCTCGACGAGGTCCGCTGCGACGTCGCGTACGCCCAGACCACTGCCGACCTCCACCTGCCCGGCGACTGGGTGATCGCGAAGGGCTGCGTCGCCGGGGTCGACGTCGGCTGGAAGGGGATCGTCGGCGGCAAGGAGGTCATCGAGATTCGCGGGCGGTGGCGCAAGGGCCAGACGCTCGACCCGGATTGGGAACTCGACATGGGCTACACGGTGGAGGTCGCGGGCACGCCGACCATCAAGACCACGCTGAGTTTCCTTCCGCCCGAGGGTTTCGTGGGCGAGACCCTGGACGACTACATCATGCTCGGCCTGTCGATCGTCGCGATGCCGGCGATCACCGCGATCCCGGCCGTCGTGGCGGCGCAACCGGGCATCGCCACCTACAACGACCTGCCGCTGCTACTTCCGCGGGGAGTCCTCAATGCCTGAGAAAACCTACCGGGTCATCCAGTGGATGACGGGCGACGTCGGCCAGGTCGGGGTGCGGCATTTCGCGCAGAGTCCGGTTTTCGACCTCGTCGCGGTGCTGGTGCACAGCAAGGACAAGGTCGGCAAGGATGCCGGCGAGATCGCGGGCATCGGGCCCGTCGGGGTGGTCGCGACCGACGACGTCGACTCGATCACCGCCCTCGACGCCGACTGTGTGTTCTACACGCCCGTCATCATGGACATCGACACCGTGTGCGGACTCCTGCGGTCAGGCAAGAATGTCGTCACGACGAGTGGTTTCTTCTATCCCACAGAGGATTTCCGCGACGGTGGCGACAAGATCCGCGCCGCATGTCAAGACGGCGGGGCCTCCTTCCACGCCGGCGGCATCCATCCCGGCTACGCCGGTGACATCCTGCCCCTCACCCTCGCGCGCGTCGCCAGCGCGGTCGACAAGATCGAGGTGTGGGAAGTCGTCAACGTGCTGACCGACGCCCCGATGGACCACATCGACTGGATGGGATTCGGCAAGGACAAGGAGAAGTTCCTCTCGGAACCGACGATCCTCGGGCTCGGCGTGCCCTTCTTCGCGCAGTCGATGCACATGGTCGCCGATGGACTCGGCGTGACCATCGACGATGTGACCGCCGCAGACGTCCAGGCCGCGGTGGCCACCGAGGACATTTCGCACGACGAGGGTGTTATTCCGCGTGGAACCGTTGCCGCACAACACCACACCTGGGCCGCCCGATCAGGCGGCGAACCGCTGATCGTCTACCACGCCATCTACCTGACCGGCGGACCCGACCAGCTCGACCCGGCCTGGGACTGGGGCAGAACCCGCTATCGCATCGTCATCGAGGGCGACCCGCCCACCGAACTCACGCTGCAAGGGGTGGTGAGGGCCGACGGAACCATGACCCACCCGGGCTACACCTGGACGGCGATGGGGGCCATCAACGCCATACCCGACGTCTGCGACGCCCCGCCCGGATGGCTGACTCATCTGGACCTCGGCCTGGTGCAACCTCGGGGGCTGGTACGCCGATGAGCGACAACGCATCTCCGCTGCAATTGCATCACGTCGTATTCGCGGTGGCGCCACAACGGCGCGAGACGATGGCGGCGATGTTCACCGACCTCGGCTTCGAATTCGAAGAAGCCGAACTCACCGAACTCGGGGTCCGCGTCCATCTGGACTGGAACCGGGGCATCGAGCTGATCAGCCCGGTACCCGACTCCACGGCCTCGGTCGCAACGTATGTCAATGAGTTCCTGAATCGCCACGGCGACGGTGTGTACACGGTCGTGCTGCGGGTACCGGACGCCTCGGCCGCGGAATCCGTTGCGCAGCGCTACGGCTCCACCACTCGTTTCCGCCAGGGGTTCTCGGGTGAGGGATCCTATCTCGACGAGATCGACCTGTCGGTCGTCGGGCTTCCGCTGACGTTTCTGGCCACCAACGTGTCATGACCGAGGCGCTGGGGCTGACGCAGGTCCGCTACGAAGATCTGCCCATGGCGCGAGACCGCGGTGCGGGCTGGGCGAAACTGCGCGACCTGGGCCCGGTGCTCTACGGCGAGGGTTGGTTCTACTTCACCCGTCGCGGCGATGTGCTTGCCGCACTCAGGGATCCGGAGACGTTCTCGTCGAGGACCGACTACGACGACATGATCAGCCCGGTTCCGCTCGTGCCGCTCGGATTCGACCCACCCGAGCACACCCGGTACCGCCGCCTGCTGCATCCCTACTTCAGCCCGCAGACGCTCAGCGCGCTGCTGCCGTCACTGCAGGCGCAGGTGATCGACATCATCGACGAGATCGCCGACCGCCCCGACTGCGAGGTCATGGGAGACCTCGCGATCCCGTATCCGTCACAGGTGTTTCTGACCCTGTTCGGTCTTCCGCTCGAAGACCGTGAGCGCTTGATCGCGTGGAAGGACGCGATCATCGCGGTAAGCCTCGCCACCGACCCGACAAGCGTCGACCTGACCCCCGCAGCCGAGCTTTTCGGCTACCTCACCGAAGCCGTACGGACGCAGCGGGAGTCACCGCAGGCGGGCATACTGTCCGACGTCCTCCGCGGCGAGGATGCGCTCACCGACGCCGAAGCGACGGGCATGTCGCTCGTGTTCGTCCTCGCGGGCCTCGACACCGTCACGGCCTCGATCGGTGCCGCCATGCTGGAACTGGCCCGTCGTCCGGACCTGCGCCGGCGACTCCGGGAGGAACCCGACCATGTCGGCGCGTTCGTCGAGGAGGTGATCCGGTTGGAACCGGCGGCGCCGGTATTGGGGCGCGTGACCACACGAGAGGTGACGGTCGCGGGCGTCACGTTGCCCGAGGGGGCACAAGTCCGGCTCTGTGTCGGCGCGATCAACCGCGACGGAAGCGATCCGCACTCCGGAGACGACCTGGTGATGGACGGTAAGTTGCACAAGCACTGGGGCTTCGGCGGCGGTCCACACCGCTGCTTGGGCGCCCATCTGGCCCGGATGGAGCTGCGGCTCGTCGTGACCGAATGGCTCACGCGGATACCGGAGTTCGAACTCGCTCCCGACTTCGTCCCGGAGATCACATGGCCGTCGGCGACGTGCTCGCTGCCCGAGCTTCCGCTGAAGATCCGGGCGGAGAGCACACGATGAGCGTCGGGACCGCGAAGCCCAGCATCTTCGACGCCGGGCTGCCGACGCTGTCCTATGACATCACGGCGACGCCGCAGGAGATCTATCCGCAGTTCCAGGCGGCGCTGCGCCAAGCGCCGGTCGCGCTCGGCCCGATCGGGCCCGAGGTGCTGTCCTACGAGCTGGCCAGGACCGTCCTGCGCGATCCCCGATTCGGCATCCCCAAGGGCATCCACCTGTCGGCGCACGGCATCACCTCAGGCGAGTTGTGGGACAGGGTCACCCACAGCATCCTCAACATGGACGGAGAAGAACACCGCCGGTTGCGGGGGCTGGTGTCGAAGGCCTTCACACCACGGGCGACGGCACGCATGGATCCCACCATCCACACGGTCGTCAACGAGTTCATCGACCGCGTCGTCCACGACGGGCGCTGCGAATTCGTCGACGACATCGCCAGGCCGTACCCCATCCCCGTGATCTGCGCGCTGCTGGGAGCGCCAAGGCAGGACTGGCAACGGTTTTCACGGTGGGCCGAAGACATCTTCAAGATCGTCAGCTTCGACTGCGATCTCGCCGCGGAAGAACCGACCGTTCTCAGGGCGTGGGACGAATTCGACCGCTACATCGACGACATGATCGCCCATCGCCGCCGCGACCTCACCGATGACCTGCTCTCCGAGCTCATCCGGGCCGAAGACGACGGTGACCGGCTCGATGCGAGTGAACTACGCATGCTGGCCTTCAGCGTGCTCATCGCCGGAACAGACACCACCCGAAGCCAACTCGCGGCATCCATGCAGGTGCTGTGTGAGCACCCCGATCAGTGGGCGCTGCTGCGTGACGATCCCAGCCTCGCGATGCGTGCCGTCGAAGAGACCATGCGCCACTCACCGTCGATGTGCAGCACGGTCCGAACCGTCGCAGACGACGTCGCGATCGGCGACTACACCTTCCCTGCCGGAACGTTCATCATCGTCAACACCTATGCCGCCAACCGTGATCCGGCCGTCTACGACGACCCGACCCGCTTCGACATCACCCGAAGCGATCCACCACCCATCCTCACCTTCGGGGGCGGTGCGCACTACTGCCTGGGCGCGAACCTTGCACGCCGTGAGCTCTGCGAGGCGCTGATCATCATCGCGCACCGTATGCCGAACCCACGTCTGGCCGGACCGGCCCCGTGGAAGCCGCTGCTCGGTATGAGCGGGCCGACCAGCCTGCCGCTGGAGTTCGATTGATGCGGTACCGAATCGATCCCGACGTGCTCCACGACGTCGCGCGGCAGGTGGTCGGACTGCCCGTCGACGACGGCGAGCTCACCGCCCGCGCGATCCGATTGCTCGCCGACGCGTACCCCGACCTCATCGACGACGCACCGGGACGGTGGGTCGCCAGCAGGGCAGGCGGAATCCTCGGCAAGGTCCGGTTCGTGTACTTCAGCCCGCGTGAGTACATCGTCATCTTCGGCTCGCCGACCGGCACACAAGGCTTTTCGGGTCGCTACAAGCGGGTGCAGATCCACAAGTTCTTGATGGCCGGCCGGATCGACTCCTACGACCTCGAATCCGACGACAACACGGCGGCGACGCTGCTGCCCGGTGAGCGGACGTGCCTAGAGGAAGGACGGGCGAGGGGCTTGACCATCCATCCCGGATCCTGGCACATCGAGTACGGCCGCGGTGCGGTGGCCACGACTCTGCCGTTCGCGATGGTCGACACCCTCTTCGTCTCACTCGAATTGGAGTCGGTCCGCCGCTCGGCGGTCGAGTTCACCCGGCTGATCCGCAGGCGAGCGCGTCCACGCGCCCGGTAGAAAGCAGGCCGAGAGCGCGGAGATCACCGACACGACGGTGAGATAGGCGACGATGGACCCGCTCGTCTTCGTCGCCGCATACAACGCGGTGGCGATCGTCGGCGCGAACGCCGAACCCGCTACTTGCGACAACGTATAGCCGATCGACACGCCGCTGTAGCGGACGTCGGGATCGAACGCCAGGCTGAACAACGAACCGGTGACCCCGGCGGCCGGAGCCATCGCCAAACCGAACACCAGCAACAGCGCGACCCCGAACAGCAGCGCGCTGCCCGTGTTGATCAACGCGAACGCCGGGCCGATCGACAGCCCCATCAGGATCACACCCGCGAGGAAGACCGGCTTGCGGCCCAGGCGGTCGGACAGCGCGCCGAACATCGGATAGGTGGCTACCGCGATCACTGCCGCCACGGCGACCCCGAAAAGTGCTTGGGTCCTGTCGATCCCGATGACGGTGGTCCCATACGACACCAGGTAGGCCACGCAGATGTAGGCGAAGACGCCCTGAGACAGATACGCGCCCGCCACCAGCAGGATCTGTTTCCAGTGCCTGCGAAACGCATCCGCGATCGGCATGCGCACCACCTGATCGCGTCGCCGCAACGCCGCGAAATCCGGACTCTCCGCAACCGACAGCCGGATCACCAGTCCGATGGCGATCAGCACCGCACTGGCCAGGAACGGGATGCGCCATCCCCACGCGAGGAACTGGTCGTCGGGCAGGCGCGACACCGCCCAGAAGGCCAGCGTCGCGCATGCTGTCCCTGCCGGAGCGCCCATCTGCGGGAACGCCCCGTAGAGACCTTTGCGGCGGTCGGAGGCATGTTCGACGGCCATCAGTGTCGCGCCGCCCCACTCGCCTCCGACGGCGAAACCCTGCGCCAGCCGTAACGCCGTCAACAGGAGCGGCGCCGCGAGTCCGATCTGAGCGTAGGTCGGCAGCACGCCCATGAGTACCGTCGCGGTGCCCATCACCAGCAGTGAGTAGACGAGCATCTTCTTGCGCCCGACGCGATCACCGAAGTGGCCGAACACGACACCGCCGAGCGGCCGCGCGACGAACCCGACGCCAAAGGTGGCGAACGACAACAGCAGTCCGGTCGCCGGAGACACGGCGGGAAAGAACAACTTCGGGAACACCAGCGCAGCGGCCGTGCCGTAGATGAGGAAGTCGTAGAACTCGACCGTTGTTCCGATGAAGCTGGCCAGCCCCACACGCACGGGGGAGACCCGCGAAGACACCGTCGGCATTCACCGATTGTGTGGCATACGCGTATTCAGTGCAGCCGGTTGCGGCGCTGAGGTGTGCGCTATGTGTGCACGGTGGCGCGCAACGGCCGACGCGCGGTCTCCCGCATGGTCAGCAGAGTCGCGATGCTGACGGCGGCCGCGGCGATCACGTAGTAGGCCGGTGCGATCTGGTTGTCGGTGCGGTCGACGAGCCATGTCGCGACATACGGCGCAGTGCCGCCGAATACGGCGACGGACACGTTGTACCCGATGGAGTAGCCACTGGAACGCACCCTGGTGGCGAACAGCTCGGCACCGGCGGCCAACGACGACGACACGAACACCGACTCGAGGGCGGCCAGGGCGGCGTGGGCCGTGACCGCGGCGACAAGCGAACCCGAATTCAACAGCAGGAACAGCGGATAGGCGAAGACCGCGAAACCGATCGCGCCGGAGAACAGCAGCGGCTTACGCCCGATCCGGTCGGACAGCGCGCCCAGCGGTGGGATCAGGATCATCGCCACAACGCTGGCGACCGCGATCGAGACGAAGGCGTCGACCTTGGTGAAGTCGAGAGTCTCGGTGAAATATGTTGGCAGATACGTGAATACGATGTAGAACCCGACGTTGTGGATCACGACCAGACCGGCGATCTGCAGGATGGGCCGCCATGATGTGCGCAGCGCCTCGCGCAGCGGTGACGTCGCGACCTCCCCTTTCTCGCGCAGGTCCTCGAACTCCGGTGTGTCGCGAAGTTGCAACCGGATGTAGAGCCCGACGACCCCGAGCACACCGGCGATCAGGAAGGGGATTCGCCACCCGAAGGAGTCCATCGACGGTTCGGACAAGACGGCCTCGAGCCCGGTGACGGTCAACGCCCCCAAAAGGAAACCGACGACAACCGACCACACCAGGAACGAGACGATGAAACCGCGATGCTTGTCGGTGGCGTATTCGGCGAGGAAGCATGCGCCGCTGCCGTACTCGCCTCCGGCCGAGAAACCCTGCAGACACCGCAGAAACAGCAACAGCAGCGGCGCCGCCACACCGATCGATTCGTAGCTCGGGACCAGACCGATGGCCAGCGTCGACGCCGACATGAGCAGGATCACCAGCGCGAGCACGCGTTGACGGCCGATCCGGTCACCCAGCGGGCCGAAGAAGAAGCCGCCCAACGGCCGCATGAAGAAGGCGGCGGCGAAGACGGCGAAAGTGTTGAGCAGGGCCGCAGTCTCGTCGCCGGGCGGGAAGAACTTCTCCGCGATGTAGGTGGCGAGGAGCCCGTAGATGGCGAAGTCGAACCACTCCACGGCATTGCCGATCGATGCGCCGGCTACAGCCTTGCGAAGGGCGTCGGAGTCCGCGGTGCGCACAGCCATGCCGCTGTATTCCCCGACGGTCCGCGTCTCTAACCAGCGTCTCTGCACGGTGCCCACAGCTGCGTGGGTGCGGATCGACCGCGTAAGGTTTCCGAGCCCTGCGCCCCCCAGCACCGTCGCTCCGCCTCGCCGGCGCGTTCGAGTACGGCACCGGAACCCACCACGCGTCCGCTGAACTCCTTGGCGCGGTCGGCCAACCGCGCCGCCTCGTTGACCGCGTCACCGACGACGGTGTACTCGTACCGGTTCTCCGCACCGATGTTGCCCGCGAACACCGGCCCGGCCGACACCCCGATGCCGAAGTCGAGGTGCAGGCGCTGCAGATCGGTGACGAGGACCCGCGCGGTCTCCAGCGCCGCCGACGCCGGATCGTCGATGCGCAACGGGGCGCCGAACACCGCCAACGCCGCGTCGCCTTGGAACTTGTTGATCAGGCCGTGCCGCCGGTCGACGGCCGCGACGACGATGCGGAAGAAGTCGTTGAGGAGGTCGGCGACCTCGCCCGGCGTGTGGATGGCCGCCAACCTGGTCGACCCGGCCAGGTCGATGAACAGCACCGCGACGTCTCGCTCGTCGCCCGACAGTGATTCGTTCTCATCGACCGCCCGCCGGACCACGTCCTCGCCGACGTGGCGACCGAACAGGTCGCGCAGCCGGTCCCGCTCCCGCAGCCCCGCCACCATGCTGTTGAAACCGCGTTGCAGACGGCCGATTTCGGACCATTCGTATACCTCGACGGATCGGTCGATGTGACCGCGTTCCACGTCGGCCATCGCCTTCACGACTTCGCCGACGGGATCGGAGATCGACATCGAGGTCAGGATCAGCGAACGCAGGCCGAGCACGACCGCGACGAGGGCGAGCACGATCAGCGCCAACTCGATCGCGGCGCTCTCCGCGATCAGCCAACCGTTGTTGCGCATGACCAACAGTGCGGCGATGGCCACGCCCGGTAGCGCCGTACACACGGTCCACATCAGCAGCAGCCGCGCCCGAACTCCCGGCGCTGTCAACCGCGGTGTGGTGGAATCCGGTGCCACACTTGCCAATACGGGCCGCAGCGTCCGCAGGGTGAAAAGGAATCCGGTGCACACCGTGGCGATCGCCCCGAAGAGCATGGCCGACCCGATCACGGCCAGCGCCTCGGATCCGGCGTCGAGGTTCAGCGGTACCAGGACCGCGGCCGTCAGGATCCATGGTGCCAGCGTGGCCGCGGACTGGCGGCGCATCATCATCAGCGTCGAGCGCCGTTCGGCGGCGGTGGGTTCGCGTCCGGCGCGCAGGTGACGCAGTGGCTGCAGCAGAATGTACGCGGCGCTGAGGCCGACGGTCGCGGTGCCAACCGCAAGCAGTGCCGCCGCGGTGAGCACGTTCTCGAGCGTGACGACGCTACGCCCGGCGAGGAGTCCGACGATCGCGATGACCTCGACGGCCGTCAGCAGGTAGGCCGACGCGAGGCCAGCCACATACCGGGTGAGCAGGCGGCGTGGGCTCACCCGTGGAAAATATCAGTCGCTGGCCGGCAGCGGTTTGGCTTCCTTGAGAGACAGCGGCGTGGTGCCCACGCTCAGCGTGCCCGCGCCGGCCTTCGTCACCAGGACTTCGGCGCCGTTGTCGTCGACGTAGCG
Organism: Mycobacterium sp. E136; assembly: GCF_001666865.1. Taxonomy (NCBI): domain Bacteria; kingdom Bacillati; phylum Actinomycetota; class Actinomycetes; order Mycobacteriales; family Mycobacteriaceae; genus Mycobacterium; species Mycobacterium sp. E136. The sequence continues at coordinate 614 of NZ_LZJE01000271.1, read as the reverse complement.
CTTGCCCATCGCGTTGCCGCCGGAGAACTCCGGGTCGATCTGGGCGTCGGCGGACTTCTCGGCGTCCAGCGGCACCATCGGAACGCCGCCCGCGCGCAGATCGTCGAGGCTGTCCGCGCTGCGCACGACGATGACCTGGGTGTCGCACACCTGACTCTGCAGCCGCGTGCCGTTCTTGATCATGCTGGGCTCCTTGCTATTTGGTAGCTGTCAACTCGGCGATCAGTTCTCGACGCAACACCTTGCCGGTCGCGTTCGTCGGTAACTCGTCGCGGAACACGACACGGTCGGGAGTCCGTGACCCGCGCAGCTGGCGTCGCACGTGCTCGCGCAGTTCGTCCGGGTCCGGGGTGGCCGGGCCGTCGGGGACGACCACCGCAACGATGATCTGACCCCACTGCGGGTCCTCCGGGCCCACGACGGCGCAATCGCGCACCGCCGGATGTTCGACGAGGACGGCTATCTGTTCATCGGCGGGCGCTCCGACGACACGATCATCCGCGGCGGCGAGAACATCGCACCGGCCGAGATCGAGGACGTCCTCGTCGAACATCCGGCGGTGCGCGATTGCGCCGTCGTGGGCCCGGAGGACCCGCAGTGGGGTCAGATCATCG
>NZ_LZJE01000270.1:0-5071 GCF_001666865.1 Mycobacterium sp. E136 | reverse complement strand
CCTCGGCCTACGGCGCCTCGACCGAAGTCACGATGTTCGTCTGCGAGCGCATGGCGCACGTGCACAACTTCGCGGCCACCCGGAAGAAACTGTGGGACAGGCTGACTGCGTGGTCAGCGACGCCGGCGTGAACGCTTCGCCGCAAGCTGCGCCTGCAGTCCCGCGATGATCGTGTCCACACCGTAGTTGAAGAAATCGCGGCCGCGGATTTTGGACAGATGCGGTACGAGCCGTTCCAACGTGTCCTCCAGGTCGCCCGGTTGCATAGTTGCCGGGTCCGGTTTGTCGACCTCGACCGCCTGATAGCGGCCGAACAGGTAGGTGTGGATCATCGCGTAGGACAAGAACACATCCGGTCCTTCGAACCCCGCGCTCAGCAAAATCTCGATGATCCCGTTCATCAAGCGCCGGTCGGTGTTCTGCATCCGCTCGAGGATCACCGACGCGATACCAGGGTGATCGTGCAGTCGCGCGTCGATACCCGTGACTACCTCGCGCAGCCGGTCCTCCCAGGGACCCGAATCCGACTCGGGCAGTTTGACTTCCGACAGCAGCTTCCGGGTGACCAGGTCGAGCAGCTCCCGCTTGTCGTTGACGTACCAGTACGGGGCCATCGCCGAGCGGCCGAGTTCACGCGACAGCCGACGCATGGACAGCGCGTCGAGACCCTCGGCGCGGATGATGTTCAACGCCGCGTCGACGATCTGTTCCTCGGTCAGCGTCGGTGGCTTACCCTGCTTGGCGGTATCCGACGCTGAGTCCACGGCGGCCTGCTTCGGCGCGATCGGCCACTCCGTCCTCTCGGTATACGACTCGATCATGCTAGAGGACCGCGACGAAAGTCGGACGGTCTTATATCCCGAGCCGTCGAGCAACCGCTCGTGGTACACCACCGGTCCAGTTGGATCGCCCGCTCATCGACGCGGCCCCGAGCCGGCATCTGAGCGCTACCAGGCCCTCTGTGCGCGGCCCAGCCTTCGCGGCCGGCGCGCGCACCCATCGCCGCATCGTCGATGTGATCGAACGCAGGGACGCCGAAGCCGCCGAGACGTTGTGGCGGAGACACATCCGGGAGACCGCCGCCCGAATCCGGGCGTGATCAGCACGAACTGCATTAAGTTGTATCATCTACCGATATGGTGCGACGCACCACCGCGGTGACCGTCCCGAAAGGCCAGTGCTCTGTCCCGGCCGACCTGCGCCGCCGCATCGTGACCGGTGAACTGGGCCGGGCGAATAGCTACCCAGCGAGACGCCGCTGACGGCGGAGTTCGGGGTGACGCCGGAAGCTGGTCAAGCTGCTTGAGAACCGCGATAGCACTGCCGCACAACGTCATTGGCGCCGCCACCGGGGGGCGGTGCAGGAGTTCATGGTCGACCAGTCCGACACCGCGCTGGTCGAGGTGCCGAGCTGACTCGGCTAATAGCCCATACCCTTGCCGACGATGTCGAGCATTATCTCGTTGGTGCCCCCGTAAATGCGTTGCACCCGGGCGTCGCGCCAGATCCGCGCGATCTCGTACTCATTGATGTAGCCGTAGCCGCCATGCAGCTGTAGGCATCGGTCGACGATCGGCCATTGGGTCTCGGTGCACCACCATTTGGCGCCGGCGGCCTCGTCGGCGGTCAGCTCGCCGCGGTTCACGGCCATAATGCACTTGTCGACGTAGGTCTGCATGATGTCCAGCTCGGTCTGTCTGGGCGATCGCGTGCCGGTTCACCTGGAAGGTGCCGATGGGCTGGCCGAATGCCTTGCGATCGTGGGCATACTGCAGCGTGAGGTCAAGCGCCCGGCGGGCCGATGCCGCCGCGTGGATCGCGATCCCGAGGCGCTCGGCGGGCAGATTGCGCATCAGATGATAGAAGCCGCGGTTCTCTTCGCCGATGAGGTTGTCGATGGGCACCCGCACGTCCTCGAAGATGAGTTCGGCGGTATCGGCGGACCGCTGACCGATCTTGTCCAGTTTGCGTCCGCGCGTGAAGCCGGGGGTTCCCGATTCGACGGCGATCAGGCTCAGCCCCTTGTGCGGTTTGTCGGCGTCAGGGTCGGTACGGCACGCGACGACGACGAGATCGGCCAGGATGCCGTTGGAGATGAACGTTTTCGCGCCGTTGATGACGTAATCGCCGCCCTCGCGTCGCGCCGAGGTCTTGATGTTCGCCAGATCGGAGCCCGCGCCGGGTTCGGACATCGCGATGGCCGTGATCAGCTCACCGGACACGTATCCGGGTAGCCAGCGCTTCTTCTGCTCCTCGGTGGTCAGCTCGGTGAAATAACCGGCCAGAATGTCGTTCTGCACGCCCAACCCCAGGCCGACGCTGCCGGTGAGCCAGAACTCCTCGTTGACGATCGCGTTGTAGCGGAAGTCCTTGATACCCATGCCGCCGTACTCCTCGGGCATCTCCCAGCCGAGAAGGCCGAGCTTGCCGGCCTCCAGCCACGGTCCGCGGTCGGTGTAGCCGCGCTGCTCCCACTCGTCGACGTGGGGCACGCACGTCGTTTCGAAGAAAGATCGTGCGGTCGCTCGGAACTCGTCGTGTTCGGGTTCGAAGATGTCTCGTTTCACATGGATCTCCGGGTAGCTCGGACGCAATATTAAGTTATAAATTTAACTGATTATCGTACAAATGCCCACAGGCGTGGAGAAGGGGACGAACCGATGAGAGATGCGGCCTGCACCACCAGGCCAGCACGTCTTCGTCGACGCGCTGAAAGCCAAGGGCGACTTATGGTCCGACGACATCGACGTCTACTTTCCCTATGACGGGTTCACCCCGGTCACCGTGAACCGGATCGACAACGCGGGCCGGTACAAACCGGGGAGGCCGGCGCGCTCCTACGCCAGCATTGGGACGACGCCCAGCGCGTGCTGATCGACGGCCGGATACCGATCAACCCGCACGGCGGCTCACTGGGAGAGGGCGCCACCCAGGGATCCGGCCACATCCGCGAGGCCGTGCACCAACTTCAGGGCGCCGCCGGTGACCGGGAGGTGCCCGACGCACGCCGGGCGCTGATCACCGCGGGCGGGTTCTTCTTCAACGCCCAGGGCTTGCTGCTGCACCGCCCGTGATCATGCTCGACGCATCCGCACCGCCGTCTGTTCGGCCGGTGAGCGCCCGCTGTTGCGGCATTTCGACGTCGAGCTCACCTATGCCAGGTCGACCGGCTTTCCGACTCGCTGACGGTGGCCCTGCGTGTCGGAGTACTGGTATGTGTCGGAGTACTGGTATAACGACGCGGCGATCTGCGCGGTGATCCGCGACGGCTGGCTGCTCACCGGCGATGTCGGGTACGCCGACTCCAGCGGTGGTACTACCTCGTTGACCGCAAGAAGGAGTCGACCGCAAGAAGCACATGTTCGTCGCATCAGGTTACAAGGTGTGGCCGCGCGAGGTGGAGGACGTTCTCTACACCCACGAGGCGGTCCTGGAAGCGGGTGTGGTCGGAGTGCCCGATACCTACCGCGGCGAGACTGTCAAGGCGTTCGTATCCCTGCGCGCTGGCTTCGCCGTCACCGCAGACGAGCTCATCGACTACTGCAGGTCGCGGCTGGCCGCCTACAAGTACCCCCGCAGATCGAGATCGTCGACGCGATCCCCAAGACCGCGACCGGAAAGATCCTGCGTCGTCAGCTGCGGACGGGCGACGCAGGACCATCATCGCCCGGTTCCTAAACTGCGGTCTACCAACGTAATTCGAGCGAGTTCAGCCCGAACACCTGGCCGCCGTGCTCGACCGGGTCGGCTGCGAGCGCGTAGTCGGGGATGCGGCGGTGCCACTCCTCGATCAGGATCGCCATCTCCTGACGCGCGAGGTGCGAGCCGAGGCAGCGGTGGGGCCCGCCGCCGAACGCGATATGGCGCGTGATTCCGCGATCGAGGTTCACCCGCCTGGCGTCCGGGAACATCTGGTCGTCGCGGTTGGCCATCGCCAGCGGGAATGCGGCCATGTCTCCGGCCTTGATCGGGCACCCGGCGAATTCCATGTCCTGGGTGGCCTTTCGCGCGGTCTGCACGATCGGGTACGCGCGCACCAGCTCCTCGACCGTTCGGGGGATGATGTCGGGCTCGGATACGATCCGCGCTCGGTCCTGCGGGTGGGTGGCCAGATGCAGCATGGTGTATGAGGACTGGCTGGCGACGGTGTCCAGACCGGCCATGAACAGCAGCAGCATGCAGTTCAACAGCTCGAGATCGTTGATCGGCTGGCCGTCGATCTGCCAGTCGATCGCGGTGGTCACGATGTCCTGGGCGTTCGGATCGCGTTCGGCGCGACGCTGTTCGATCAGCCCCTGAAAGAAGCCCATCACGTGCGTCATGCCCTCGAGGCGTTTCGCGTTGGCTTCTTCCCCGGTTCCCTCGGTGTGCAGGATCATGTCCTCCCACGCCAGGAAGTCCTCGAGGTGGTCGACCGGCATACCCATGATGTTGAGGAACACGATCGACGGGAACACCCGCGCCATCTGGGTGATGAACTCGCAGCCGCCTTGCGGTTTGAGCTTGTCGACCAAATCGCCGACGAGCGCGCGCTGTTCGTCGGCCATCCCCTTGACCCGGCCGGGGGCGAAGTAGTCGGCCAGCACCTTGCGCCACTTCGCGTGGTCCGGCGGGTCGATCATGACCGGGATCCACTTGTACGGCGGGTCGGGTTCGGTGGGCACGATGACGCTGCTGGACCACAACTCGGGATGCTGCAGGCCTTCGAGGATGGTGGCGTAGTCGGTGAACATCCAGTAGCCGTCGGCCTCGGTGCTGCGCACCGCGGGCCTGGCCTCATCCTGCAGCGAGTCGAGTAGCGCGAAGTTGGACAGGGCGGGCGCTGAATTACCCGCCATCAACTCGATGTTCGTGACCGGGCATCCGGAGACGGCCTTGTTGTCGGTCATGGCTTTCCTTCCTCCTGTACATGGGGGTTGTCGTCGGGCTGTGGTTGTTGGTGGTCCGCCGCGCCCCTGTTCAGGTGGCGGGCGAGATTGGTGAGGGCATCGATGGCCGTGGCGACCGCGTCCTCGGCCTCCCGCGTCAGCGACAACCGTTCTCCGGCAGCGCCTTCGGTCGCGGCCAGGGC
>NZ_LZJE01000269.1:0-2527 GCF_001666865.1 Mycobacterium sp. E136 | reverse complement strand
CGGGCACGAAGACGTAGTCGGGGCAGACACAGACTTGTCCTCCGTTGATCATCCGCGATCGGGCAACGCGGGCGGCGGACCGGGACAGGTCCGCATCCCGCGCGATCACCGCCGGATTCTTGCCGCCGAGTTCGAGCGTCACGGGCACCAGGTTCTCCGAGGCCGCCCGCTGCACCAGCGCGCCGACCGAGGGTGAACCGGTGAAGAACAGGTGGTCGAACGGAAGTGACGAGAACTCCGCCGCCACCTCCGGTCCGCCGGTGACCACGTCGAGCTCAGCCGCGTCGAAGTACCTGTGCGCCAACGTCTTCAGCAGTTCGGCGGTGCGCGGCGTGATCTCCGACATCTTGATCATCACCCGGTTGCCCGCGGCGAAGGCCGCCGCGGCCGGTAGCACGACGAGGTTCAGCGGAAAGTTCCACGGGCCGATGATTCCGATGACACCGAGCGGTGACGGCTCGACCTCGGCCCGCATACCGAACATCCGACCGGCGCGCATCAACTTTGTCGCCCGCATCCACTGCGCCACATGTGATCTGGTGTGCTCGATGACCGAGATCATGCCGAGTATCTCGGTGAACAGCGACCCGGCCTTGGGCCGGGTTCCATAGTCGGCCGCCATCGCGTCGACGAACTCGTCGGCGTTGTCCAGCACGAGGGACAGCAACCGATCGATACGACGGCGCCGTTCGGCGACGCTCGGCGGGCCGTCGGCCAGGAACGCACGCCGCTGCCCTTCGAGAACGGCCAGCATCTCCGCCCGCGCCGTGCGGTCCTCCGCGCCCACCTGAATCGTGCTCTCGCTCATCGCACCACCATCTTCGGAAGTGATTGTCTGCGGGACCCGAATTGTTTACTGTCGTGCTTACAGTCGGCCATTCGAATGGTACGCCGAGTGCACACGGGCGCGAAGGGAATAGACGAGATGACCGGTAAGCGCAAGATCGTGGTCGTCGGTGCAGGATCGGGCATCGGGGCCGCCGTCGCGGCACATTTCCACGCGCACGGCGATCACGTCCTCGCGGTCGATGTGCGCGACCACCGAACGCCCGCTTCCGAATACGCCCGATGCGATCTGCGTGACGCCGATTCCATCAAGCGCCTGCTCGAATCGATCGGGCCGGGCTGGGACATGCTGGCGCATGTCGCGGGCGTTCCGGGAACCGCACCACCCGCCGACGTACTGAAGGTCAACTACCTCGGCATGCGGCTGGTCGCCGAAGGCATGCTGCCCCGGTTGCGCGAGGGCGGATCGATCGTCGCCGTCGCCTCCACCGCCGCCCTCGGCTGGGACCAGCGCATCGACACCCTGAACGGGCTGCTCGAGCTCACCGATGCCAACGCCGTCGAGCGCTGGCAGTCCGAGCAGGATCCCGACTATCCCGTGTACAGCACGTCCAAGCAGGCGGTGATCCTCTATGCGAAACGCCTCGCCGGCCCGGCATGGACCAAATACGGGGTGCGCGTCAACACCGTCAGCCCCGGCCCGGTCGAGACGCCGATCCTCACCGACTTCGAGCAGACCATGGGCAAGGACGTCCTGGACATGTGCAAGGCCACCGTCGGCCGGCATGCCTCGGTCGACGACATCGCGCCGGTGATCTCGTTCCTCGGGTCGCCGGAGGCGCGTTGGATCACCGGCCAGGACATTCAGGTCGACGCCGGCTTCATCAATTCGATGCTCGCAGGCGCACCCGTCCAGCTCTGAACTCCAGCATCTATCGATACGTAGACCTATACTGTAAGCTTTACAGTACCCATGCGGGTTACGTGTCCGGACCAGACGAGGGAGATCAGCCGTGGATAGCCCCGTACAGGATGTCACGGTCGACGAGACCTTCGACCTGCTGCGCGACCCCTATCCCCTGTTCGCACAGAAGCGCCGCGAAACCAGCGGCGTGTTTCTCGGCAGCGTCATGGACTGGTCTCAGGCCCCCGAAGCCATGCCGGAAAACCTCTATGCGGCAGTGTCTTTCGACGCCGTCAACCGTGTTTTCCGCGACGGCAGGGTGTTCAACTCGCACATCTACGACAACACCATCGGCCTGTTCATCGGTCCGACCATCCTGGCGATGGAGGGCAAGAAGCACTGGGACCACCGCAACCTCGTGTCGTCGGCGTTCAAGTCGAAGTCATTGTCGCGCTGGGAACCCGAGGTGGTCCGTCCGGTGGTCACGGCACTGATCGACGAGTTCATCGACGACGGGCAAGCCGACCTGGTGCGCGATTTCACGTTCGAGTTCCCCACCCGCGTCATCTCCAAGCTGCTCGGCCTACCCGAGGAGGACCTCCCGTGGTTCCGCAAGCGGGCGGTCGAGTTGATCAGCTATCACGTCAGGTACAAGCGCGCGTTCGAGGCGTCCGCGGCCCTGAAGGATTACTTCATGACGCAGATCGACAAGCGCAGATCCAAGCCGACCGAGGACATCATCGGTGATTTGGTCAGCGCTGAGATCGACGGCGAGAGACTCAGCGACGAGTCGATCTACTCGTTCCTGCGGTTGCTGCTCCCCGCCGGCCTGGAAAC
>NZ_LZJE01000268.1:0-15233 GCF_001666865.1 Mycobacterium sp. E136 | reverse complement strand
CACCCGCAGGATCAGCACGCCGATGTCGTAAGCAGTCATGCAACAAAATCTAGGCCATGTGTTAAGCCCTTGCCCAGCCCCCTCGCAAGAACGCGGTGGCCCTGCACGCCCGAACTCGGCGTCGCCCGGCGGGTTAGGGGCTCCGGCGGGCACCGACCCTGGCTACTGGGCAAGGGCTTAACACATGGCCTAGATTTTGTTGCATGACTGCTTACGACATCGGCGTGCTGATCCTGCGGGTGGTCCTGGGTCTGACCATGGCCGCCCACGGCTACAACAAGTTCTTCGGGCCCGGAGGCCTCAAGGGCACCGCCGGGTGGTTCGACAGCATGGGGATGAAGCCTGGCAAGTTCCACGCCCGAGTCGCCGCGACGACCGAGATGGCGGCCGGCATCGGTCTCGCGTTGGGCCTGCTGACCCCGATACCGGCCGCGGGCTTCGTGGCGCTCATGCTCGTCGCGGCGTGGACCGTGCACCGGGCCAACGGCTTCTTCATCGTCAAGGAGGGCTGGGAATACAACCTCGTGCTCGCCGCCGCTGCCGTCGGCATCGCGACGATCGGCGCGGGCAAGCTCAGCCTCGACCATCTGCTGTTCAGCTCGACGAGTTTCTACGACCTGCTGCACGGCTGGTGGGGTCTGGTCATCTCGCTCGGTCTGGGCCTTCTCGGCGGCATCGGTCAGCTGGCGATCTTCTACCGGCCGCCTGCCAAGACCGACGCCTGACGAGAGCCCACGCAGTTCGCGAACCGCGCACCAGGGTCGTGAAACCTCGGCGATCGCGACCCTGTTGTAGTTTTCGCGAAGCGGACGTGAGGATCTGGAGCCGTATAGCTAGAACACGTTCTAGTCTGTGTTGCCATGGGGTTCTTGAAGCAGGACGCGCCCGTCGTCGACTACGAGGAGTGGAGTAAGGGCAGTCGGGCCGAGAAGATCGTGCCGATGGCCCGACACTGGGCCGAGGTCGGGTTCGGGACGCCGGTGGTCCTGCACCTGTTCTACGTCGTCAAGATCCTCCTCTACATCCTCGGCGCCTGGCTGGTCGTGCTCACCACCACGGGCATCGACGGGTTCACCAACGTCGCCTCCTGGTACAACGAGCCGATCGTGTTCGAGAAGGTCGTGCTGTACACGATGCTGTTCGAGGTCGTCGGCCTCGGCTGTGGCTTCGGACCACTCAACAACCGGTTCTTCCCGCCGATGGGATCGATCCTGTACTGGTTGCGACCCAACACGATTCGGCTGCCCCCGTGGCCGACCCGCATCCCGCTGACCAGAGGCGACACCCGGACGCCGTTCGATGCGCTGCTCTACGGCGCGCTCCTGGTGTTGCTGGTCGTGGCGCTGTTCTCCGACGGCACCGGACCGATACCCGAACTGGGGACGACGGTCGGCGTGCTGCCGGTGTGGCAGATCGCCGCCATCCTCGGCGTCCTCGCCGTGCTCGGTCTGCGCGACAAGGTGATCTTCCTGGCCGCCCGCGGCGAGGTGTACGCCTCACTTGCGGTCTGCTTCCTGTTCGCGGGGCCCGACATCATCATCGCGGCCAAACTGGTGTGCCTGACGATCTGGCTCGGCGCCGCGACGTCGAAACTCAACAAGCACTTCCCGTTTGTCATCTCCACGATGATGAGCAACAACCCGGTGTTCCGGCCCAAATGGATCAAACGCAAGTTCTTCGAACGCTTTCCAGATGATCTGCGGCCCGGGCGGGCGTCACGGTGGCTGGCGCACTTCAGCACCGCCATCGAGGGTTTGGTCCCGCTGGTGCTGTTCTTCTCCCCCGGGGGTTGGCCGACCTACATCGCCGCGTTCGTGATGCTGGTCTTCCACTTCGGCATCCTGTCCTCGATCCCGATGGGTGTGCCGCTGGAGTGGAACGTCTTCATGATGTTCTCGGTCCTGGCGCTGTTCGTGGGACACCCCGGGATCGGCCTTGGTGATCTGCAGAGCCCGTGGCCAATCCTGTTGTTCGCGATCGTCGCGGGCACCGTGGTTCTGGGAAACCTGTTCCCGCGCAAGGTGTCCTTCCTGCCGGGTATGCGCTACTACGCGGGCAACTGGGACACCGGGCTGTGGTGTGTGAAACCGTCAGGGTCGGCGAAGATCGAGGAGAACGTCGTCTCGATCGCGAGCATGCCGCAGGCACAGATGGAGCGCTACTACGGCAGCCCGGAGACCGCCCAGATGTATCTGTACATGGGATATGCGTTCCGCGCGTTCAACACTCACGGTCGCGCCATGTTCACCCTCGCGCACCGCGCGATGGCCGGCCACAACGAGGACGACTATGTGCTGACCGACGGTGAGCGCATCTGCAGCACCGCGATCGGCTGGAACTTCGGCGACGGCCATATGCACAACGAGCAGCTCATCGAGGCCCTGCAGAAACGCTGCAATTTCGAACCGGGTGAGGTCATCGTCGTGCTGATCGACGGGCAACCGATCCACAAGCAGCGCCAGGAATACCGGTTGGTCGACGCGGCAGCCGGGGAGTTCGAGCGGGGCTACATCCGCGTCGCCGACATGGTGACACGCCAACCGTGGGACGACACCGTGCCCGTCAACGTGATATGGCAGAAGTCGCAGCTGGATGCGCCGAACCGCCGCACGGATCGCGATCCGGCCCAGTAGTGCGATCCGTGCGCAGTCTCGGCGTCAGAAGACGCCTCGCAGCGGTTGCGCGTCGACCAACCAGTGAGTTGACCTAGTAAACCTTGTTCGTTTACGTTCGGGGGTGGACCCGCGCGTATGCGGGTGGATCCTCGGACTTCGAAGGAGAAGTGTCATGGCTGAAGCCGTCATCGTCGAGGCAGTACGGTCGCCCGTCGGCAAGCGCAACGGAGGTCTTTCCGGTGTGCATCCGGCTGAGTTGTCCGCGCAGGTTCTCAACGGTCTGGTGCAGCGCGCCGGCGTTGATCCCGCGCTCGTCGACGACGTCATCTGGGGCTGCGTCATGCAGGCCGGTGAGCAGGCCCTCGACATCGGTCGCACGGCCCTGCTGACGGCCGGCTGGCCGGAGACCGTCCCCGGCGTCACCGTCGACCGCCAGTGCGGTTCGAGCCAGCAGTCGGTGCACTTCGCCGCCGCCGGCGTGGTGGCCGGCCACTACGACGTCGTCGTCGCCGGCGGCGTCGAGGTCATGTCGCGCACCCCGATGGGCTCGTCGTTGGCCAACGGTGGCCATCCCTACCCGGAGGCGTTCCGCGGCCGCTACACCCAGACCCCGAACCAGGGCATCGGCGCCGAGATGATCGCCGAGCAGTGGGGCTTCGACCGCACCACGCTCGACCAGTTCTCCCTCGACTCGCACGAGAAGGCGGCCGCCGCGCAGGACTCGGGCGCCTTCGACGACCAGATCGTCGGCATCAAGACGAAGGATGAGGACGGCAACGAGAGCGTCGTGCTCAAGGACGAGGGCATCCGCCGGGGCACGCCGATCGAGAAGATGGCTCAGCTGAAGCCGGCCTTCAAGGAGGACGGCGTCATCCACGCCGGTAACTCCAGCCAGATCTCCGACGGTTCGGCGGCGCTGCTGTTCATGTCGGCGGAGAAGGCCAAGGAATTGGGGCTCAAGCCGATCGCCAAGGTGCACACCGCGGTGCTGGCCGGATCCGATCCGGTGATCATGCTGACCGCGCCGATCCCGGCCACCCAGAAGGCGATCAAGAAGTCGGGCCTGAGCCTCGATCAGATCGGTGTGTTCGAGGTCAACGAGGCGTTCGCGCCCGTTCCGATGGCGTGGCTCAAGGACATCGGCGCCGACGAGAAGAAGCTCAACCCGAACGGCGGCGCGATCGCGCTCGGCCACCCGCTCGGCGGGTCGGGTGCCCGCATCATGACCACGATGCTGTACCACATGCGGGACAACGGAATTCAGTACGGTCTGCAGACCATGTGCGAGGGTGGCGGCCAGGCCAACGCCACCATTCTCGAACTGTTGTGACGACCGAATTGACGACGCCCGCGGCGCTCACCGAGCGCCGCGGGAACGTCATGCTCATCACCATCAACCGTCCCGAGGCGCGAAACGCCGTCAACAGTGCGGTCAGCACAGCGGTCGGCGACGCGCTGCAGGCGGCGCAGGACGATTCCGAGGTGCGCGCGGTGGTCATCACCGGCGCCGGTGAATCCTTCTGCGCCGGTGCCGATCTGAAAGCGATCGCGCGACGGGAGAGCCTGTTCCACCCGGACCATGCCGAGTGGGGATTCGCTGGCTACGTGCAGCACTACATCGACAAGCCGACCATCGCGGCGGTCAACGGCACCGCGCTCGGCGGAGGCACCGAACTCGCGCTCGCCAGTGATCTGGTGGTCGCCGAGGAGCGTGCGAAATTCGGTCTGCCCGAAGTCAAGCGGGGCCTCATCGCCGCCGCCGGCGGGGTGTTCCGCATCGTCGATCACCTGCCGCGCAAGGTCGCGATGGAGCTGCTGTTCACGGGCGAGCCGATGTCGTCGGCCGACGCGCTCAGGTGGGGCCTGATCAACGAGGTCGTGTCCGACGGCGCCGCGGTCGAGGCTGCGCTCGCGCTGGCCGAACGCATCACCTGCAATGCGCCGCTTGCGGTTTGGGCGAGCAAGCGGGTGGCGATGGGTGTCGACGACGGCGTCATCACCGGCGACGAAGCCGGATGGTCGAGGACCATGCGTGAGATCTCGACGGTGATCCGGTCAGAAGACGCCAAGGAAGGACCGCTGGCATTCGCCGAGAAGCGCCAGCCCGTATGGAAAGCCAAGTAAGCGCCCTGACGAGCGCTTGCGCGAGGAAGAGATAACAGCGACGAGCGCTTGCGCGAGGAAGAGATAACAGCGACGAGCGCTTGCGCGAGGAAGAGAAAACACTGATGAAGAGAACGATCTACGAAGCCGAACACGAAGCATTTCGGGAAACCGTCAAGGAGTACATCGAGCGCGAGCTCGTTCCCAACCACGAGAAATGGGAGACCGAGCGCATCGTCGACCGGTCGGCGTACACCGCCGCGGGCAAGTACGGGCTCATCGGCTTCAACATGCCCGAGGAGTTCGGTGGCGGTGGCTCCGACGACTTCCGGTTCAACGCGATCATCGACGAGGAGATCGCCAAGGCCGGCGTCCATGGCCCCGCGCTGAGCCTGCACAACGACGTCGTCGGGCCGTATTTCAAGGACCTGACCAACGACGAGCAGAAGCAGCGGTGGCTGCCGGGCATCGCCAGCGGCGAGACGATCATTGCGGTCGCGATGACCGAACCCGGCGCGGGCAGCGACCTGGCCGGCATCCGCACCTCCGCAGTGCGCGACGGTGACGACTGGATCATCAACGGCTCCAAGACCTTCATCTCGTCGGGTATCAACTGCGATCTCTGCGTGGTGGTCGCCCGTACCGATCCGGAGGCCGGGCACAAGGGCTTCTCGCTGTTCGTCGTCGAGCGCGACATGGAGGGCTTCAGCCGCGGGCGCAAGCTCGACAAGATGGGCCTGCACTCGCAGGACACCTCCGAGCTGCACTTCGAGAACGTCCGCGTGCCGAACGCCAACCTGCTGGGCAAGGAAGGTCGCGGTTTCTACCACCTGATGACCAACCTGCCCTCGGAGCGGCTGTCGATCGCCATTTCGGCCATCGCCGGCGCCCGCGCCGTGTTCGACGAGACGCTGCAATATGCCAAGGACCGCAAGGCTTTCGGCCAGCCGATCGGCAGCTTCCAGCACAACCGGTTCCTGCTCGCCGAGATGGAGACCGAGCTCGAGGTCACCGAGAACTACATCGACCGCTGCCTGCAGGGCGTGGTCGACGGTGAGCTGACCGCGGTCGAGGCGGCCAAGGCCAAGTGGTGGGCGACCGAGGTCGCCAAGAAGGTCGTCGACAAGTGCGTGCAGCTGCACGGCGGCTACGGCTACATGATGGAGTACCGCGTCGCCCGCGCCTACGTCGACGGACGGATCCAGACGATCTTCGGTGGCACCACCGAGATCATGAAGGAGATCATCGGCCGCGACCTAGGTGTATAGCCGGCTCAGCCAGCGTGGCGTATAGCCGGCTCAGCCGGCGTGGCGTATAGCCAGCCTGTCGGCCCAACGCCAAAGCCCCCGAAACAACGGAGTTTCGGGGGCTTTCGCGTGTCGCAGAAGGGTCAGGCGGTCGGAGCCTCGGCCGGGGCCGGCTCGGCCGGAGCGGCCGGCTCGGTGGTCTCGGTCGTCGTCTCGGTCGTGGTCGTCTCGCTTGTCGACGTCGCCGACGGCGTCGCCGCATCCGGCGGGCTGGCCGGATCGAGCACCGCGTCGATCAGGTAGATCCGGGCGTTGGCTGCCTGGATGCCACCGCAGACCACCTTGGCGGTGTCGTTGATCGTGACGTCGGCGTTCTCACCGGTCACCTTGATCTCGGCACCCTGCTGCGTCGGCCGCTGACCCTTGACGTCCTTGGGTCCGAGGATCCCGAGGAAGACGTGGTAGTAGTCGAAGTCCGTCAGCGCGGCGGGGTTGGCCTTCAGCGCGTCCAACTGCGCGGGCGGAAGCGCGGCGAACGCCTCGTTCGTCGGCGCGAAGACCACGTAGGGACCGTTCTCCAGGACAGGCACCACGTTCACGGCGGGATTGAAGCCACCCGAGATCGCGGAGTAGAAGGTGCTGGCGTCCGGGATGGCCTGCAGGGCCTGACCGACGGGAAGGTTGTTCAGCGACTTCCAGTTGGGCACGGCCTCCTTGAAGGCGTCACAACCCTTGCCCTCCGGGTTCGGGAGCTCGACCTCCTTCGTGGTTGTCGGCTCCGCCGGCTGCTCGGGCGCGGGCGGGTCGGCGTACGCGGTCACGGCCAGCGGCACCGAAAAGGCGATCGCGGCGATTCCGGCGGTGGCACCAAGAGCTTTGCTGGTGCGAGTCTTCACTTACGGCTCCTCAGCTAGACAGGTCGAAACGCATGTTAAAGGCAGCGCTACGCGACTGCCAAAGTCGTCACCTCGCCAAACGGCCTCCGCATGCCGTCTGACCTGCGCGTTGTCAATCTGCCCACATGGTGCCCCGAACGGCCTCAAAGGGGCGATGCATACGATGGCCCGCATGCCCGAGCCGCTGATCATCCCCATTCGTGGTCGCAGACCCTCCCTGCCCGCCGAGGCGTGGGCGGCGCCCAACGCCAGCCTGATCGGGCAGGTGACCCTCGCCGCACGGGCCAGCGTTTGGTACGGCGCGACGTTGCGGGCCGAGGCCGAGCCCATCGAGATCGGTTTCGGCACCAACATCCAGGACGGAGTGACCATCCACGTCGACCCGGAATTCCCGGTCTGCGTCGGCGAAGAGGTCAGCGTGGGCCACAACGCCGTGCTGCACGGCTGCGTCATCGAGGACGGGGCGCTCATCGGCATGGGTGCGGTCATCCTCAACGGCGCGACGGTCGGCCAGGGCGCGCTGATCGCGGCGGGCGCGGTGGTGCCGCAGGGCTTCGTCGTGCCGCCGCGCACACTTGTCGCCGGCGTCCCCGCCAAGGTGCGCCGCGACCTCAGCGACGCCGAGGTCAACCACAACCGGTACAACGCGCAGGTGTATCAGCACCTCATCGATCTGCACCGCGACGCGTCCGCCTAGATTCTCCGGGGGTTGATCCGGGTACAGGCCTAGCGTGAAACGTCTCCGCACCCTGGTGACCGGCGCGTCCGGTTACGTCGGCTCCCGGCTCGTCACCGCTCTGCTCACCGAGGGCCACGATGTCGTCGCGGCGAGCCGAAACCCGGACAGGCTCGCCGATTTCGGATGGCAGGACCGCGTCACCCCGGTCGCGCTGGACGCCCACGACGAGGACTCGGCGCGCTCGGCGTTCGCCGAGGTCGGCCCCATCGACGTCGTCTACTACCTCGTGCACGGGATCGGACAGCCCGATTTCCGCGAAGCCGACAACCGCGCGGCGGCCAACGTAGCCCAGGCCGCCAAGGACGCCGGCGTGCGCCGCATCGTGTACCTCGGCGGGTTCGTGCCCGACGGCGACGACCTCTCGGAACACTTGGCGAGCCGTGCCGAGGTGGCCGAGGCGTTGCACATCGACGGCGGGCCCGACGTGGTGTGGCTCGGCGCGGCCATCATCATCGGGGCCGGGTCGACGTCGTTCGAGATGCTTCGCTACGTGGGCGACCGGTTCCTGATCATTCCCATGCCGGCGTGGTCGGCCAACCCGATCGACCCGATCTCGATCTGCGACGTGCTGCACTACCTCGTCGCCGCCGCGGACAGTGAGCGCGTACCGGCCGGGGCCTACGACATCACCGGTCCCGAAACCACGTCCTACGCCGAGCTCCTGCGGACCTACGCACGGATAGCGGGGAAGTGGCGGGCCGAACTTCCCGTCAACGGCGTCGACACCGGTCTGGTCTCCTGGGTGACGGCGGCGGTGTTGCCCGTCCCGGGCGGGCTGGCGGCCGACCTCGTGCAGTCGCTGGACCATCCGATGATGGCGTCCGAGACCGGGCTGCGTGAGTTCGTGCCGGACCCGCCCGCCGGGCTGATCGGCATCGAGGAGGCCATCACGCGGGCGCTGGCCAGCCGTCGGCGCCGGCCCGTCGACGAGCTCACCGACCCGCACCACCTCGCCGACACCGATCCCCGTTGGGCCGGGGGCGACACCCTGCGCCTGCGTCAGATGGCCGGCGCGGTCACACCATCGATCGCGCGACCGGCACTGGGTCTCATCGGCGGGGTCCCCGGGCCCGTCGCGGGCGCAGTGCGCACCGGGCTCGACACGCTCCTGCACTTCATGCCGAAGGTCGTTCCGACGTGACGGAGCCGACGCAGACGCGCCCGGGGTTGCTTCGGGAGATCCGCGACATCGTCGGCGCGTGCCCCGTTCCGCATCACGAACCACCCCACGTCGTACGACGTCGGCGCATCATCGTCGCGGTCGTGCTCATCATCGGCGCCGCGCTGCTCGGGCACTCGCTGACCCGGCCGCCCGGCGACCAGTCGTTCTACTGGCTGACGCTGGCGCTCGCCGGGGTGTGGGCGCTCGGCGCCCTGGTGTCGGGGCCGTTGCACATGGGTTGCATCCGCTTCCGCGACCGCAACCAGCGACCGGTGATCACCGGTATCGCAATGGGTTTGGGGCTGGGCGCGGTGTTCCTCGTCGGTGGTCTGATCGCGCGCGAGATCCCCGGAGTGCGCGAATACATCACGCGCGTGCTGGAATACGCCGATTACGGGCCGCTGATACTGGTCACCTTCATCACGGTGATCAACGGCCTGGCCGAAGAGATGTTCTTCCGCGGCGCCCTCTACACCGCGCTGGGGACCGTGAAGCCGGTGCTGATCTCGACCGCCTTCTACGTGATCGCGACCGCGGCCACCACCGGCAACCCGATGCTCGGCTTCGCAGCGATCATCCTCGGCACGGTCTGCGCGTTCGAACGCCGGGCGACCGGCGGCATACTCGCACCGATGCTGACCCACTTCTTCTGGGGCCTGGTCATGGTGCTCGCGCTGCCGCCGCTCTTCGGCGTCTAGTCAACGTAGGGGATGGGCCAGCTCGTCTCGGCGCATTCGGGCCGCCCACACCGCGACTGCCGCGACCAATACCGGGGCGATGCCCGCGACGAGGAAGATCGTCTGCACCGAAACGACTTTCGACAGCGGTCCGACGATCGCGAACGACACCGGCATAAACGCCAGCGACACGAAGAAGTCGAGGCTCGACACACGGCCCAGCATCGCCGTCGGCACCCGTCGCTGCAGCAGCGTGCCCCAGATGACCATTCCCGTCCCATCGGTGAACCCGATGACGAACGTCGCAACCGCCATCACGGCGAACGAGGACGTGAAGCCGAAGACGACCAGCGGTATGGCACCCACGCTCCACATCGCCATCATCACCGACAGATACCGGCGCGGCATCCGGCCCGACGACACCGTGAGTGCACCGAGTGCGCTACCCAATCCGAAGAACGCGAGGATGAAGCCGTACGTCCGGGCGCCGTCGGCGAAGCGGTCCTTGGCGATGAACGGCAGCAGCACCTCGATCGGTCCCAGAACGACCAGCACGAAGATGCTCGCGAACAACAGCGTCCACAACAGCCACGGGGTGCCGAGCACGAACACGAACCCGTCGCGCAGATCGCGCAGCACATGTGGGTTCTGCTGTGCTGCAGGCGGTTTCAGGACCGGTCTGGTCGCCACCAGTAGCGCCAGGCCGAGAGCGAACAAGCCGGCGACCGCCACCGCCCCGACCGCCGGGAAGGTCGCGCCGACGATGACACCGGCGGCGGCCGGGCCGACCGCGCGCTGGAAGACCGGGCGCACCACGCCCTCCACGCCGTTGGCCGCGAGCAGCTGCTCGGGCGGAAGGAGCCTCGGCAGGATCGCGCTGTAGGCGGGAAAGAAGAACGCCGCCGCGGATCCCAGCGCGGCTGCGCCCACTGCCAGGTGCCAGATCTGCAGTGCACCAAGCAGTCCCAGAACCGCGATGACCGACGAGGCGATGACATTGACCGTCTCGACCGCGATGATGATCGACCGCTGTGGGAAGCGGTCGGCGGCGATACCGCCGACCAACACGAACGCGACCAGGGCGCCGCCGAAGCAGGTCGTCACGATCGACAACGACACGGGATCGTTGTTCAGTTCGATGACCTGCATGGCCAGCACCACTGCGAACATGCCGTCGGCGAAGATCGACAACGTCACCGCCGCGATCAGCAGGCGGTACTCGCGGATGCGGAACGGTGCGAGCACGCGCCAACGACCGGCGCTGTGCACCGGCTGCTGAATGTCGAATTGCGTACTCACCTATCGATGGTCGCGGATGTGCGCCCGTCGAGTCCACCGACTTTCCGGGCGTGAGCCGTCAGCCCGAGATGCTCAGAAGTCGGAGAAGTTCGCCTTGCGGCGCTGCTGGAAGGCGGTGATGCCCTCGATGAAGTCCGGCGCACTCAACAGTGACAGCTGACCCTCGCGTTCGCGCCCGAGCGCGGGTTCGAACTCGGTGAGCGTGGCCGCGTTGATGGCGTGTTTGGTCTTGCGCAGCGCCACCGCGGGACCGGACTTCAGCGTGCTGAGCACCTTGTCGACCTCGGCGTCGAACTCATCGGCCGGATACACCGCGGCCGCCAGGCCCCAGTCGTAAGCCTCACGCGCGGAGACCTTTTCGGCCAGCAGCGCCATCCGGGCCGCGCGGGTGCGCCCGACCGCAGCGGCCACCAGCGCCGAGGCGCCGCCGTCGGGCATCAGCCCGATCTTGGTGAACGCCAACATGAAGTAGGCGTTGTCCGAAGCCAAGACGACGTCGCAGGCCAGGGCCAGCGATACGCCGACGCCGGCAGCCGCACCGTGTACCGCGGCGACCACGGGCTGGGGAAGATTCACGATCGCGCGGACCGCGTCGTTGGCGGCGTCGAGCACCGAGGCCGGGCCGTCGACGGTCTTCTGCGCCTGGTCGTCGCCGCTGATGCCGGCGCCCGAGCAGAACCCGCGACCCGTCCCACCGAGCCGTACCACCTTGACCCGTTGATCGGAGGCCGCGGTGTTGAGGGTGTCGGCGATACCGGCGAGCATCTCTCGATTCAGGGAATTGAGGCTCTCCGGTCGATTCAGCGTCACCGAAAGCACGCCATCGGCGAGTTCGACCGTCAGATCGTCGACACCGGTATACGTGGGTGCGCCTGAATCGAGGGTTGTCATGGCTGCACCCTAGAACCGGACGACTTGGTTATACAAGTAAGCTATGTCGGCGATCCGGAAGCGATTGTCCAACGAAGGGCGGTAAGCATGGCGGGACCTCTGCACGGACTGCGGGTGATCGAACTCGCGAGCATCGGACCCGGCCCGCACGCGGCGATGATCCTCGGTGACCTCGGCGCGGACGTCGTCCGCATCGAACGCCCGGGCAAGCTCGGCGGGATCCCGACCAGCAAGCGCGAGGCCGCGCTGCGCAACCGCCGTTCGGTGGCCGCGGACCTCAAGAGCGACGAAGGGCGCGAGCTGGTTCTGCGCCTGGTGGCCAAGGCCGACGTGCTGATCGAGGGCCTGCGCCCCGGCGTCACCGAACGACTCGGCCTCGGCCCGGAGGACTGCGCGAAGGTCAACGAGCGGCTGATCTACGGACGCATGACCGGTTGGGGCCAGACCGGGCCGCGCCGCCTGCAGGCCGGCCACGACATCAACTACATCTCCCTCAACGGCGTGCTGCACTCGATCGGCCGGGCCGGCGAGCGTCCCGTCCCGCCGCTGAATCTGACCGGTGACTTCGGCGGCGGCTCGATGTTCCTGCTCGTCGGCATCCTGTCGGCGCTGTTCGAACGCCAGACGTCGGGCAAGGGCCAGGTGGTCGACGCCGCGATGATCGACGGCTCGAGCGTGCTCGCGCAGATGATCTGGGGCTTTTTGCAAGACGGCCTGTGGACCGATCAGCGCGGGGTCAACATCCTCGACGGCGGTGCGCCGTACTACGACACGTACACCTGCGCCGACGGTCGCTACATCGCGGTGGGCTGCATCGAGCCGCAGTTCTACGCCGCGTTCCTCGAGGGTCTCGGGCTGGAGAACGCCGACCTGCCCGACCAGAACGACGCGAGCCGGTGGCCGGAACTGCGGGCCAAGCTAAGCGAGGTCATCGCGAGCAAGGACCGCGATCACTGGGCCAAGGTCTTCGCCGAGAGCGACGCCTGCGTGACGCCGGTGCTGTCGTTCAGCGAGGTGGAATCCGAACCGCACGTCACCGAGCGCAACACGTTCTATCGCGACGGCGACCACCTGCAGCCGATGCCCGCGCCGCGGTTCTCCCGCAGCGTGCCGCCGGCACCGACACCACCCGGACAAGCCGGAGCCGACACCGAAGCCGTCTTACGAGACTGGGCCTAAAGAAAGGAACACCCTCAAGTGGAGATCAAGGACGCCGTAGCCGTCGTCACCGGTGGCGCATCGGGCCTCGGCCTGGCCACCACCAAACGCCTGCTCGACAGGGGCGCGTCGGTGGTCGTCATCGACCTCAAGGGCGAGGAAGCGGTCAAAGAGCTCGGGGACCGCGCCCAGTTCGTCGAGGCCAACGTCACCGACCCGGAGCAGGTCACCGCGGCGCTGGATGCGGCCGAGAAGATGGGCCCGCTGCGGATCAACGTCAACTGCGCGGGCATCGGCAACGCGATCAAGACGCTGAGCAAGGACGGCCCCTTCCCGCTCGACGGCTTCAAGAAGGTCATCGAGGTCAACCTGATCGGCACGTTCAACGTGCTGCGCCTGTCGGCCGAGCGGATCGCCAAGCAAGAACCGATCAACGGTGAGCGCGGCGTCATCATCAACACCGCATCCGTCGCGGCGTTCGAGGGTCAGATCGGCCAGGCCGCCTACTCCGCGTCCAAGGGTGGCGTGGTCGGCATGACGCTGCCGATCGCGCGCGACCTGTCGCGCGAATTCATCCGCGTCGTCACGATCGCGCCGGGTCTGTTCAAGACCCCGCTGCTGGGTTCGCTGCCCGAAGAGGCGCAGCAGTCGCTGGGCAAGCAGGTCCCGCATCCAGCCCGCCTCGGTGATCCCGACGAGTACGGCGCGCTGGCCCTGCACATTGTCGAGAACCCGATGCTCAACGGCGAGGTGATCCGTCTGGACGGCGCGATCCGGATGGCCCCCCGATGAGCGCTTGCGCGAAGAGAAAAGGACCGAGGTAGACACGATGAGCATCAGGACGAAGTTCACCGAGACGTTCGGCATCGAGCACCCCATCGTGCAGGGTGGGATGCAGTGGGTCGGTCGCGCAGAACTGGTTGCGGCCGTGGCGAATTCGGGGGCGCTCGGTTTCATCACTGCGCTGACCCAGCCGACGCCGGCCGATCTGGCCAACGAGATCGCCAAGTGCCGCGATCTGACCGACAAGCCGTTCGGCGTCAACCTGACGATCCTGCCGACGATCAACCCGCCGCCCTATGACGAGTACCGCCAGGTGATCGTCGACTCCGGCATCAAGATCGTCGAGACCGCGGGCTCGAACCCGGCGCCGCACCTGCCGATGTTCCACGATAACGGCATCAAGGTGCTGCACAAGTGCACCTCGGTGCGGCATGCGGTCAAGGCGCAGAGCCTCGGCGTCGACGGCATCAGCATCGACGGTTTCGAGTGCGCGGGTCATCCCGGCGAGGACGACATTCCGGGTCTGGTGTTGATTCCGGCCGCGGCGGCCAAGATCGACATCCCGATGATTGCCTCCGGGGGATTCGCCGACGCGCGCGGTCTGGTGGCGGCGCTGGCGCTGGGCGCCGACGGCATCAACATGGGCTCGCGGTTCATGTGCACGGTGGAGTCGGCGATCCATCAGAACGTCAAGGAAGCGATCGTCGCGGGCACCGAGCTCGACACCGAGCTGATCTTCCGGCCGCTGCGCAACACCGCCCGGGTGGCCAGCAATGCCGTCTCGCGCGAGGTCGTCGAGATCCTCAACCGTGGTGGTCAGTTCGAGGACGTCAAGGACCTGGTCGCCGGCAAGCGCGGGGTGAAGGTCTACGAGGTCGGCGATCTCGACGCCGGCATCTGGAGCGTGGGCACCGCGATGGGCCTGATCAACGACATCCCGACCGTCGGGGACCTGGTCGCGCGGATCGTCGACGAGGCCGAAGAGATCATCAGCGGCCGGCTCAGCGACATGATCGCCGACGACGAAGAAGAGAACGTGGCTTAGAAAAGGGGATCGGATTTAGCTGGCGGGTTCGCCAAGAAGCGCCATCAGACCAGGCTCGGGCTCTGGGGCCGAACCGTCGGAGCGAATGCGCGACCCCTCGGCGCGCGTTCGGGTCAGACGGCGGTGCGCAGGGGGTGCTCGTCGTCGAGCTGCTCCGAGGTGTCGCCCTCTACCAGGACATCGCCGTGGTAGAGCGCCTCGAAGTCAACCTTGATGACATCGGCACTGGTGTCGTCGATCCACATGTACTCGACAGTAAGTGTTACCTCTAAGGAATCTTTGAGTCACGATTCGGAATATGTTGGCAATTCTTACCCGCGGGTAGGGTCCGGCGATACTCGTCCGATACCCGTCGGTAGCTTTTTGCTGGCCGGCTACGCCCTGGCCGTGAAGTGAATCGGGTTCGTGCCGAGCAGGGCCACCCAGGTCAGGATCGCCGCGGCGAACGCCACGATCAGCAGGCCGACGGCGATACGCCGTCCCCACGCCAGGCGGCCCAGCACCTTTGCGTCGAGCGAATACGCCCCGGCGCCGAGGAAGAGCAGCGCAGCGGCCCCGATGCCGATCATGAAGGGCACGTTGAACGGTTCGGACCAGAACGCGGACTGCGACACGTTG